>JAWWPV010000352.1:0-10707 GCA_033854775.1 Trebonia sp. | reverse complement strand
GGCGAGCCGCCGAGTCCGATCAACGTCCCGTCTGGCTGCCGCTTCCATCCGCGCTGCCCCGTCGCCACCGACCGGTGCCGCACGGAAGACCCCGCCCTCTCGCCGATCGGCCCCGGGCATGCCAGCGCGTGCCTGCTGGCCGCCGAACTCCCCCCGTACCAGGCTGTGCCCGCATCACAGTCCGCATTGAAGGAGGAACAATGAAGATCTGGATCTCATGCGACATGGAAGGCGTCGCCGGCATCGTCGACTGGGACCAGTGCCGCCCCGGCAGCTCAGGGTACGCGCTTGGCTGCGCGCTGCTCCTGGATGAAGTCAACGCGTCGATCGAGGGTGCAGTCGCTGGCGGGGCGACTGAGATCGTCGTCAACGACTCGCACGGCGGGATGGCCAATCTCGACCCGCGCCAGATCGCGGGGGGCGCCAGCTACCTGTCGGGCCGCCACAAGCCGATGTACATGGTCGAGGGGCTCGATGAGAGCTTCGACGCTGTTTTCCTGGTTGGCTATCACGGTTCGATCTCAGGACGCCCGTCGACGTTGTCCCACACCTACAACCCCGAGGTGTTCGCGGGTGTCCGGGTGAACGGCGAGTACGTGGGGGAGAGCGGCATCAACGCCCTGCCCATGGCGCATTACGGCACCCCCATCGCCCTCGTCTCCGGAGACCGGGTGACCGCCCAGGAGACGGGGCCGTTCGCACCGGACGCCGTCAGCGTGATCACGAAGGAGTCCATCACCCGGTCGGCGGCGCTGAACCTGCATCCGGACAAGTCGTGCCGGCTGATCCGCGCCGGCGCCGAAGAAGCGGTCCGCCGCGTCGCGGCCGGCAGCGTGCAGGCACCCGCGATCGACAAGCCGGCGACGCTGGACATGGAGTTCCAGACCGGTGACATGGCGGATGTCGCTACCTGGGCCCGCGACACGGAACGCACCGGCGAACGCGCCGCCAGGATCGCGGGTGACAACCTGCTGCGCGTCTTCCAGTCGTTTGTGGCCGTCACCTACATCACCCGGCAGGCCGGCGGACGCTGAGCTCTCAATCGGACGACTGAGCTCTCAACCGGACGACAGAAAGACGATCGCCATGAAGATTTTCGAAGCGGCGGCACCTGACGATGGACCCAGCCTGGCGCTGCACGGCGGGGCCGGCGGACGCGTGGAGGAGTTGGCCCTTGCGGGCCGCGCACCGTACGCGGAGGGCCTGCTTGCCGCCTATTCCGCGGGATGGCAGGTGCTCGCGTCAGGCGGCGGCGCCCTGGACGCCGTCTGCGCGAGCGTTGAAGTACTTGAGAACGATCCGCTGTTCAACGCTGGGCGTGGCGCCGCGCTCACCGCGACGGGACACGCCGAGCTCGACGCATCGGTGATGACGGGAGCCGGACTGGCCGGCGCGGTCGCCGTGTCCAAGCACGCCAGGAACCCGGTCCGGCTAGCCCGCGCCGTGATGGAGGACACCGAGCACGCCCTCATCGTCGACCCGGATGTCGCGTTCCTTGAGCGCCACGGACTTGAGGTGGTCGAGCGCGGCTACTTCATCACCGAGCAGCGGCGGCAGCAGCTGGAGCGAGTGCTGGACGGCCGCGGCGTCGCGGCCCGCCACGGAACGGTCGGCGCGGTGGCCCGCGACTCGGGCGGCCGCGTCGCCGCCGCCACATCCACGGGCGGGATGGCCGGCCAGGCCGACGGCCGCGTCGGAGACTCGCCGATCGTCGGGGCGGGCGTGTACGCACGCGACAGCGTGGTGGCGATCTCGAGCACCGGCCACGGCGAGGCCTTCATCCGCGGCGTCGTGGCGTACGACATCGCCGCCCGGCTCCGCTACACAGGCGCGGACCTCGCCGCGGCCGTCCGGGAGACCTTCGAGCAGGAACTCGGCCAGCGCGGCTCCACCGGCGGCGTCATCGCCGTCGGCGGCGATGGCCGCATCGTCGTAGCGCACAATTCGCCTGCGATGTTCTCCGCGCGCGGTACCGGCCAGGAACCTACGCTCACAGCATGACGGACACTTCGCCAGAAGACCTGCCATTGCGGGACGAGATCTTTCAGCGGATGGATGAGCTTACGCCCGCTGAGCGGAAGGTGGCGCGCACCCTGCTAGCCCGCTATCCGGCGGCGGGGCTTGAGAGCACCGCCGCGCTGGCAGCCGCGGCGGGGACGAGCAAGCCAACGGTGCTGCGCCTGCTGGACAGGCTCGGGTTCGGCAGCTATCCCGAGTTTCAGCAACGCCTGCGCGATGAGGTCACCCGCTCCATGAGCGGGAGCCCGCTGAGCCGGGCCCGGGCCCGCCAGGCGGTGCCGTCCGACGACAGCGTCTTCCTGCGCGCGGTCGAACTGCGCGCCGGCCTAGTCGCGCGGCTGAAGGACACGGTGCCGCCGGGAGAGATCGAACGAGCCGTTGCATTGCTTGCCGGGCGCCCGAAGCACGTCGTCGTCTCCGGCGGGTACTTCTCGCGGCTGATCGCCCGCATGCTGGCGATGCAGCTCGATCAGCTCGTACTCAACGTTGACTACGCCGACGAGCCACGCGGCGTCGACCTCGCGAAGTACCTGCGCGTCGGCCGCGACTCGGTCGTGATCGTTTATGACCTGCGCCGGTACGAACTGGCCGCCAGGGAGGTCGTCTCGCTGGCGAAGGCCTGCGGCGCCAGCGTCATCCTGATCACCGACGAGTCGCTCTCCCCGTCGGCGGAGGAAGCGGACATCGTGCTGCCCGTCGCGGTCGACGGCATCCCCTTCGACTCTTTCGCCGCGCTCCTCGTGCTCACGGAAAGCCTGGTGGATGCCGTCTTCCACGCAGTCGGCGAGGCGGCGATCGAGCGGATGGCTGACTGGGAGCGATCAGTGCACATCTACCGGGCCTTCCGCGCCGACGGGCCCGTCGGCAGCGTGGCGGCACCGCATCAGCAGCAGCAACAGAAAGAAGACTGACGCATGGGACATCTCGACGGGCAGGCCGCCATCGACATGACCGACAACGAAACCGCGGCAGCTGAACTCACCAGGCTCGGGGAGGCGTACTTCGTCACCCAGCACAGCTACGACCCGTTCAACGCCACCCTGCTCGGCGTAGACGAATTCGACGGGCTGTCCTTTGACCCGAGCCGGGAGGCGAGCGAACGCACCGCGCAGGAGCTCGCGGCCATCGGCCGCCAGGTTGGCGAGATCGACACGGCCGGCCTCACCAACGCCCAGCGCGTCGATCACGGGGTACTCACGGCCCTCGTCGAAGGAGCCCGCGCCGACGCCGAGCACTCGCTCTGGGCGGCCAACGCGTCGGCGAAGAGCTACGTCAGCCGGCAGGGCCTGATCTTCCAGGCGGTGCCCGCCATGACCGTCGCCCGCCCCGAGGCCGTCGAACGCTACCTCAGCAGGCTGTCGAAGATCGGCGCGACCCTCGACGCGCTCGGCCAGCGGTACCTGGCGGAGGCGGCGGCCGGGCGCACACCGACCGCCGTCGGCGTCGACCACTCCATCCGCCAGCTCGCGGGGTACCTCGCGCTGCCGGTAGCGGAAGACGCGCTGCTCAAGCCGGTGCATCAGGCCGCACCCGCGGTGATCGAGGCGGCCACCGCCCACGTCACGCAGACCATCAGGCCGGCCATGCAGCGGCTCGCCGAGTTGCTGCGCCGCGAACTGGCGCCGCTCGCCCGGCCGGACGACCGGATCGGCATCCGCGAAATCCCCGGCGGCGAAGCGGGCTACCTGGCCGCGGTCGCGCGGCACACCACCACCGCGCTCTCGCCGCGGGACATCCACGCCATCGGGCTGGCGGAGCTCGACGAACTGGGCGCACTGTGGTCGCAGATCGGGCAGGAGGCGCTCGGTGAGAGCGACTTCGCCACCATCGCCGCGCGGATGCGCGACGACCCGGCGCTGCGCTTCCGCACCCGCGAGGAGATCGTCACGGTCGCGCGGGACGCCCTCAACCGTGCCGAGGCCGCCCGCGACACCTACTTCGAGCATTACGACATTCCCGCCTGCGTCATCGAGGAGATCAACCCGATCGACGCGGACAACACCGCGATGGCGTACTACCGGCCCCCGTCCGTCGACGGCAGCCGCCCGGGCGCGCACTGCCTGCTGACGACCGACCCGGGCGAGCGCTACCGCTACGAGTACGAGGCGCTCGCGTTCCACGAGTCGGTGCCAGGGCACCACCTGCAGCTCGCGACCGCGCAGACGCTCGACATCCCGCGCTACCGGCGGCACATCGACGCCGAGCTGTGCGCCTTCAACGAGGGCTGGGGGTTGTACTCCGAGCGCCTCGCCGACGAGATCGGCCTGTACAGCAACCCGGTCGCGCGGCTCGGCATGCTGTCCTTCGCGGCCCTGCGGGCCTGCCGGCTCGTCGTGGACACCGGCATGCACCACCTGGGCTGGTCGCGTCAGGAGGCGATCGACTTCATGTACGACCACACCGCGACCACCCGCCACCACGTGCGCAACGAAGTGGACCGGTACATCGCCTGGCCCGGTCAGGCGCTCGCCTACGTGACCGGCAAGCGCGAGATCGTGCGCCTGCGGGAGCGGGCGCAGCAGGCGCTCGGGCCACGCTTCGAGCTGCGCCAGTTCCACCACGCGGTGCTGCGCAACGGAGCCGTCCCCCTCACCGTGCTCGATGACGAGATCGGGCACTGGACCGCTACGAAGGCACGAGAGGCATGAGCATGAGAGTGACCATCAACGACTGCGAGCTGAACGTCGAGGTGATGGGGCCGCAGGACGGTCCGGTGCTGATCGCCCACCACGGCGGCGGCGGGATCGGCTCCCTGGCCGAGCCCAAGGCCACCTTCGGCCCGCTGTCCGACCGGTTCCGCGTCGTCGTCTTCGACGCGCGCGGCTGCGGATACAGCGAGGGCGTTCCTCCGTACTCCCACGCTCAGTGGGCGGCCGACGTCGACGGCCTGCGCCAGTGGATCGGCGCGGACAAGGTCGTCGTCGCGGGCGGTTCGTACGGCGGGTTCATCGCCCTTGAGTATGCCGTGGCGTACCCCGAGCACGTCCAGGCGATCGTGCTGCGCGACACCTCCGCCGACGCGGCCAACCTGGAGCTCGCCTACGAGAACGCGCGGAACCAGGACCGCGTCGCGATCAACTGGGACAACTTCCACCGTTACTGGTCGGGGCAGATCCGCGACGACGAGGACCTCAAGGCGCGCTGGGCGGAGATCATCCCCCTGTACGACTACGAGTACGACCCCGTCCGCTCGGCGGAGCGTGTCGAGTCCGGCATCTACCGTCACGAATCCCACAACTGGTGCTTCCAGCACAACACGCCGAACTACGACCTCAAGCCGCAGCTCCCCTCGGTCACGGTGCCCACGCTCGTCACCGTCGGACGGCGCGACTGGGTCACCCCGGTCAGCGCCGCGCAGACCATCGCGTCCCTCATGCCGAACGCGAAGCTGGTGGTCTTCGAGAAGTCCGGCCACTCGCCGCAGATCGAGGAGCGCGAGCTGTTCCTGTCCACCGTGCGCGACTTCCTTGAGGGTGCCCTGTGAAAATCACCATCATCGGCTCCGGTGCCATCGGCGGCACCCTCGGCGCCCACATGATCCGGGCCGGCCACGACATTACCCTGTGCGACGCGGACGCGGCCCACGTCGCCGCCATCCGCGAGCGCGGGCTGATCATCGAGGGCCCGGTCAACGAGTTCACCGTGGCCGCGCGCGCGATCACCCCCGACGAGCTCCCCGAGCAAATCGAGCACGCCATCGTGGCCGTCAAGAGCCTGCACACCCGCGCCGCCGCGGAACTGCTCCGCGGCCGGCTCGCCCCCGGCGGCTACGTGCTGACCGTGCAGAACGGGCTCACCGCCGATGCCCTCGTCGGCGCCGTGGGCCAGGCGAGGGTCGTCTCCGCGTTCGTCAACTTCGGCGCCGACGTCATGGCCCCTGGCCGCATCATGCAGGGCAACGTCGGGACGTTCCGCGTCGGCGAGCTCGACGGCGGCCCCGTCACCCCGCGCGTGCTCGACCTCGTCGACGCGCTGCCGTACGCGAAGCCGACCGACAACGTGCTCGGCTTCCTGTGGGGCAAGGAGGCCTACGGCGCGATGCTGTGGGCCGGGGCCGTGTCGGACCTGACCATCGCCGAGCACCTCGAGGACCCGCGCTACCGGCCGGTCATGATCGCCATCGCGCGGGAGGTCCTCGCGCAGGCGCCGGTCACGGTGGAGAGCTTCGACGGCTTCGACCCGAACGACCTCGAGGGGTCCCTCGACCGGCTGGCCGAGTTCAACCGCAACAGCGCCAAGCAGTACAGCGGCATCTACCGCGACCTCGTGGTGCGCAAGCGCAAGACCGAGATCGACGAAATGCTCCGCGACGTCAACGGCCCGATCTTCAACAAGGTCGCGGAGATCATCCACGACATCGAAGCGGGCAGGCGGGTAAACGAGCGCGCCAACCTTGACGAGCTGGCCGAGTTCGTCGCCGCGCTCCCGGCCACGTGATGCGCGTCGTCGACGTGCTCGCGGTCCCCGTCCGGGCCGGCTTCTTCTTCGATGACCAGCTGGCCATCCGGGCCGGCGCCGGCCACGAGATGGCCCGCACCGCCGTACTGGTGCGAGCGAGAGAGGCAGCGTGATAGGGATGGCCCCTGTGCAGAACCTGGAACTTCCCCGGCTTGACGGCGTCCTCGTCAGCCTCGGGGACTACGTGGCGATCCCGAGCGACAGCCGCAACGCGGACCGCGACACCATGCGGCGCGCCGCCGACTGGATCGCCGGCCAGCTCGACTTCGCCGGCGGCCGCGTCGAGGAGACCGGAGGCCACCCGGTCGTCCGCGGCGAATGGCTCGGCGCGCCCGGTGCGCCCACCGTGCTCGTGTACGGCCACTACGACGTGCAGCCGACCGGGGACGAGTCCGAGTGGCTTTCCCCGCCGTTCCTGCTCACTGTGGTTGGCGGAACTGCCGACGGCGACATCGCTCGCGGTCGCGGCGCCTCGGATGACAAGGGACCGGTCTTCCTTGTCGTCGCGATGCTGCAGGCGGCGATCGCGCAGCGGGGCGGACTGCCGCTGAACGTGAAGTTCCTCATCGAGGGCGAGGAGGAGATCGGCAGTCCGCACCTGCCCGGGTACGTCCGCGAGCACACCAGCGAGCTCGCCTGCGACCTAGTGATCTCGGCGGACGGCGCGCAGTGGCGCCCCGACGAGCCGTCGCTGTCGGTCGCCTCCAAGGGCCTGGTCGCGTTTACGATCACGGTCGAGGGTGCCCGCGACGACCTGCATTCCGGCCGCTACGGCGGCACGGTCGCCAACCCCGCGCAGGTGCTTGCGGCGATCCTGGCTAGCTTGCACAACCCCGACGGGTCGGTCGCCGTTCCCGGGTTCTACGACGGGGTCACCCCGCCGAGCGCGGAACGGCTCGCGCAGCTGGACACGGTGCCCTTCGACGATGCGGTGTTCGCCGCGCAGATCGGGGTCCCAGAGACCTACGGTGAGGCGGGGTACACCACCCTGCAGCGCTTGTGGGAGCGCCCGACCCTGGAGGTCAACGGGGTGGCAGGCGGCGGCCGCTACACCGTGATCCCGCACGTCGCGCGCGGATTCATCTCGTGCCGCCTGGTCGGTAACCAGGACCCGCAGCGCGTGCTCGCGGCGGTCCGCGGCCACGTGGAACGCCTCGGTGCGCGCGGTGTGCGCGTCACCGTCGAGCAGGACGGCGGAGCGGTGCCCGCCTATCGCATCGATCCGGCGCACCCGGCGATCGCCGCAGCCACGGAAGCCTTGCGAGCGGTCTACCCCGACCAGGAGGTACTGCAGGCGGTCATCGCCGGCACGCTGCCGGCCACCACCCTGTTCGAGCAGGTCCTCGGGGCGAAGACGCTGTTCTTCTCGTTCTCCACCGCCGACGAGAAGCTGCACGCCCCCAACGAGTTCCTTCGGCTGCGCCGCATCCACGAGGGCATGCGCGCCTGGGACGCGCTGCTCACCTCGATGGCGGACGGCCCCCACCGGCTGCGGCCGGTGCTCCTGCCCGAGGTTGCGGAGGCCAAGGCATGACCAGCGACTACGCCTCATTCGGCTACCTCGACGACGAGCCTGCCGCGTTCGCGCGGTTCCCGCTGGCCCAGGAATCCGGCCGGGTGCCCGCCTACGACGGCGGCTTTGACGCGGCGACCGTCGCCCGCGCCGAACAGCTGCTCGCGCAGCACGTCGTGGTGAGCCTGCACGACCACCCGGTGCGGTTCCCCGCCGACATGGCGCTCACCCCGCAGTACAACCGCGCCGGCCGTCAGCACACCGCATTCGCCGGCCTGGCCGCATCAGGCCTGACCGTCGTGTTCGACAACATGATGGACGGCACCGCGTACGTCACGGGAAACACCCCGTGGCAATGGGACGACGTGGTGACGGACCTGGGCATGCGGCAGGCGGACATCGCCCACCAGGATCGCGTCGTGGTCGTGCGCACCCTGCGCGACATCGAGTTCGCCCACGACACGGGACGTGTCGGCCTCGTGTTCGGCCTTGAGGCGGCGACGCCGATCGGCAACGACCTCGACAAGCTGGACATCCTGTTCGGCCTCGGCGTCAGGCAGGTCGGGATCGCCTACTCCGACTCCAACGGCCTCGGCGCGGGACTGAACGAGGCCGTCGACTACGGGCTGACCGCGTTCGGGCGGCGCGCCGTGAAGCGGATGAACGACCTCGGCCTGGCGATCGACCTGTCGCACGCCTCCGACCGCACGGGGATCGAGACGGCGGCGGCATCGCGCGCGCCGGTGCTCATGACCCACGCCGGCGCCCGCGCGCTGTGGGACATCCCGCGGCTCAAGGGCGACGACGTGCTGCGCGCCGTCGCGGACACCGGCGGCGTCATCGGCATGTCGGCGGCGCCGCACACCACGATCTCCGCCGAGCACCGCACGCACACGATCGCCTCGGTGATGGACCACTTCCACTACTGCGCCGACCTGGTCGGACTTGACCACGTCGGCTTCGGTCCCGACACCCTCTACGGAGACCACGTCGGCCTGCACCGCACCTTCGCGGGCCTGCTCGGGCACCCGGCGTCGGCCGGTCCGCAGCACCCGGTCGTGGAGTACGTGGACGGGCTTGAGAACCCCAGCGAGGCTTTCCACAACATCGCGGCGTGGCTCGTCCGCGACGGGCTAAGCGACGAGGAGATCGTGAAGGTGCTCGGCGGAAACGTGCTCCGTGCGCTCGCCGACATCTGGCCCGCGTGACGCGCCGGCCAGGGCTCCCGGGCACAGCCCGCCAGCCGGATTTATCAGCATAAGCGCACCAAGATCAAGTTTTTCGATCTCTGTGCCGAGAGTTAGGCCCCATATAGGGGCCTAACTCTCGGCACTGAGTTCGAAAGACTGCTGCAGTCCCAGGTCACCCGGCCGGCTGGTCTAGTTTGTCTAGCCAGTGCCAGATCCCCCCGACGTTCGCCGCCGCCCCGCCGATCCGGTCGAACTTCTCGGTAACGGCCGGATCGGCATTGTCGGCGAACGGCGCGTACCGCGACAGCGTCTTGCGCCGGACAGCTTCCACGGCGTGGTCTAGGTCCATGCCCGCGGACCGCGCCGCCCGCGTCTCCGCCACCCAGACCGAGATCTCCTCTGCCGACCGCTCCAGCGTCGCGGCGACGTCGGACACCGGCCCGTAGTGGCTGAACAGCAGCCGCGACGGCCCAAGCGAGGCGAACTTGCCGATCGACGCCAGTGCCACCTCGAGGTCGAAGTCCGGCGGCGGCGTGGCCGGCCGCAAGTCGCCGGTCTCCGGGATGTAGACGCCCGCCGCGTCCCCCACGTAGAGGTCGCCGCTCGCCGAGTCGAGCAGCCCCACGTGGTGCTTGGCGTGCCCGGGGGAGTAGTAGCTGTCCAGGCGGCGCCCGTCGCCCAGGTCGACTACGCCCACGCCGTCGAGGGTCCGCAGCCGGCCGGCCGGCACCGGCGCCAGCTCGCCGAACAGCACGTCGAGCGCGTCTCCGTACACCATCCGCGCGCTCGCCATCAGCCGCGACGGGTCGGCGAGGTGCCTTGCCCCCTTCTCGTGGACGACGACGTCGGCCGACGGGAACATCGACGCGATGTCGCCGACCCCGCCCGCGTGGTCCAGGTGAATGTGCGTGACCACGACCGTGGCCAGGTCGGCGGCCGCGATGCCAAGCGAGGCGAGCGCCGCGCGCACGACGGGGGCGGAGGTCGAGGTCCCCGTCTCGACGAGGCAGGGACGGCTCGACCGGATGAGATAGCCGGCCGTGATCCCCTGATAACCGGCCATTTTGGTATCAATCTGGAAGACGTCGTCTCCTAGATCGGTAATGTCCGGACTGTCAGGTTCGAGGGGTCGTCCCCCCCGAAGATGACCGCCTGTCGTCATAGCAATGTCGTCACGCATCGGACTATTGTCCCAGACAACAGGAGAGGGAGAAGAGATGGAGCTCACGCTCGATGTGCACTCCGAAGGCGCGGGGTTCACAGTCATCGCGGTCAGCGGCGAGATTGACGTTTACACCGCTCCCAAGCTGCGAGAGAAGCTGATCAGCCTGGTCGAGGCCGGCAGTTACCAGCTGATCGTGGACATGGAAGGCGTCGAGTTCCTCGACTCGACCGGCCTCGGCGTGCTGGTCGGCGGCCTGAAGCGGGTCCGCGCGCACGACGGCTGGATCGACCTGGTCTGCACGCAAAGCCGGATCCTGCGGATCTTCCGTATCACCGGCCTGAACAAGGTATTCAGCATCTACG
>JAWWPV010000351.1:0-2745 GCA_033854775.1 Trebonia sp. | reverse complement strand
TCACGAGACGCCACGCATGACTCGGGGCCACCGCGGGTCGCTAGCCCTTTCGGTGTAGAGCTCTTCCATCTCCTCCTTCGTGCCGGTTTATCCCGGCGCACGTCAAAAGTGGCGATATCCGCCCCCGGCGACCCGCGATCACGGAAACAGCCGGCCCGCAGCACCAGCAAACCGGCGCATAACGGGCGAACCGGCCGGCCTTCCGGGGCCAGGCACCCCGATGACCCGCGATCACAGCGGACAACGCCACCCCAGAACACGTCACAAGGACAGGCAACACGCGAAACCGACGGCCCCGCGGCACCGCGACACACCCGGGACGGGCAACTCGAAAACCGACGCACGCTCCAGCGTGAAGATCTTCCGTGCTGAAAAAGTTTCCGCGCTAGTAGCTGCTACCGCCGGGTCACGCGCCCTTGCCGACCGGGTGGTACTCCGGGGGGAGGTCTAGGGCGAGGGCTACGTTGCCGAGCATCGAGCGGGCGACGTGGCGCAGGACCAGCTCGCGGGGTGCGCCGTTGAGGCGCTCGCTGAGCTCGACGAGCTCCATGAACCGCCGCCTGACCGGCTCCCTGATCGCCGGGTCGGCGGTCGCGGCCGCGTACGCCTGGACCTGGAAGAGCACCTGGTTCGGGCGCTCGTCGAACAGCTCCTGGTAGGCGCGATCGAGCGCCTGCTCCACGTCGTCGTCGTCGGACAGGTCGGCGCTCGCCTTCTCCAGCGCTTCCTTGATCCGCTCGGTCGTCCAGTCGTGGCAGGCGAGGAAGAGGGCGCGCTTGTCGGGGAACAGCGCGTACACGTACGGCTGGGAGACTCCGGCACGGGCGGCGATGTCCGCGGTGCGGGTGCCGTGGTAGCCGCTCCCCGCGAACTCGACGACCGCCGCCTCAAGCAGGTCCGCCCGGCGCTCCTGCGCGGTTAGCCGCGCGCGCTTGGGCTTCGCTTTCCCCAGGCCGTCGCCGGCGTCCGAATCTGGGTGGACTGCCGCGTTGTCCCTGCCTGGAGCGAAGGTGGCCATAAGTAATTATCAATCAGCCGCCCGCCCCGCCGTGCACCGGGACCTCCACTAACGGCCGGGACTGGAGAAAGGCACAACGCGAAGCCGCAGGCGGCGGGCGCGCTAAGCCCGCCGCCAGCCCCGTCTTATGGCTTGTCGAGCGAGGTGCTCGCCGACGTCGGCGCCCGCGGCGCGGGCACGTCGACGACCTCGCCGCCCGCGGCGAGCGCGCGCTGCTTCTTCGCCCGGCGCTTCCAGTAGGCCGTGCCCGCCACGCCGTCGGGGTTACCAACCAGCGTCACGAGGAGGCCGACCGCGCCGATCAGCAGGGCCCAGTTGCCGCTCAGCCCCCACCAGGTGTCGAACGCCTGCGGGATGAGGCCCTGGGTCGCGCCGAGTCCGGCGAACAGCGCGCCGGTGATCATCGTGATGCCGCCGAAGTAGGCGTAGGCGATGATCACCAGCGAGTTGACCGTGCCGAACAGGTCGGAGCTGACCGTCTGGAAGTTGTACGCGTACAAGGCACCGCAGATGCCCGCGATCAGCGCGCTGACCATGAACGCGGTCAGCTTGACCCGCCGCACGTCGATCCCCGCGGCGGCCGCCGCGCGCTCGTTGGAGCGGACGGCGAGCATCTTCTGCCCGATCGTGGCGCGCCTGATGGCCGCCACGAGGAGGCAGAGCAGGATCAGCACGACGAGGACGAAGAAGCCGAAGACCGGGCTCGGCACCTTGCCGTCGATGCCGCGGAAGCCCGCGCTCGGCGACAGGTTCAGGCCGAAGATGTGCAGCGGGTTCACCGGCGAGCCGCTGTTCTGCTGGCCCCAGGCCGCGTTGCCGAACCCGAAGTTCTCGATCGCGTACATGCCGGCCAGGGTCACCACGGCGAGGCTCACGCCTCTGACCCGCAGCGAGGCGACCGCGGTGATGAACCCGACGATCAGTGCGCAGCCGATGCCGACGAGCGGGGCGATCGGGAAGTCCGCCCACACCCCGCCGACGCTGGTCAGCAGGTGCGACATCGCGTACCCGGTGACGCCGGCCAGGCCGACCTGGACCACGGAGATCTGCCCCACGAAGCCGACTACCACGATGAGCGACAGGCAGATCATCGCGCCGAGCATCGAGTTGACCATCGCCTGCCGGAACTCGTACGGCAGGATGATGAGCAGCACGACGCCGACCACCAGTCCGATCAGCGAGAATCGCGTCAGGTGCTCCGGCCGCGGCGCGAGCGGCATCCGTTTCTCTGTTATCTCGCCACGCGCGGGCACCTTCGAACCGCGCCAGAACATGGCGATCGCGACCAGCACGAAGAACAGCAGCTCGGCGAGGCCGTTGAGCGGGTTGCCCTGGGACTGCGGGAACCAGCTCTGCGAGGCCCAGTAGTTGAGCAGCGACGCCCCGGCGCCCATCAGCAGGCCGGCGAAGCACGCCACGCCGAGCGAGCTGAACCCGGCGAACAGCGCCGCACCGAGCGCCGGCACGATCTCCAGCGGCAGCGTGGTCGTGTTCAGCGTGATCAGCGGCGCGACGAGGATGCCGAACGCGCCGGCAATGATGCTGGCAAGGAGCGAGTTGACCAGCGACAGGCGGCGGGGGGACACCCCGGCGTACATCGCGTAGCGCTCGCTTTCCGCCGCCGCCCTAGTGGCCAGGCCGAACTGGCTGAAGCGGTACAGCGCCCACAGCGCGACGCCGAGCACGATCGCGATCCCGGCGAGGATCATCCGGTCGACCGGGACGAC
>JAWWPV010000350.1:0-3169 GCA_033854775.1 Trebonia sp. | reverse complement strand
GAGGCCAGGCCCGACCAGTCCATTCGCCGTCCCGTCGCGAGCGCGCTGCACATGGCGGTCCGCGAACTCGCGCCCCGGCACCGCGCGCCCGACCGGATCGACGACTTTCTCGGCGTGCTCAAGGCGTTCGCCCTGCGCGACCCGAAGGCACCCAGAGGATCCGCGGTCAACGCGCAGTTCGGCATCGACGTGCCGGCCGCCCGCGGCCGGGCCGACTCGGGTGACCTCGAGGTCGACCTGACCGAGCTGTTCACCGACGCCTCCTCGGTCGCGGCCGACCTTGGCGTCGGCATCGCCCTGTTCGTCGACGAGATGCAGGACATCCCCGCGCTTGACGTGTCCGCGCTCTGCGCGGCCTGCCATGAGCTCTCGCAGGTCGGCGGGCCGCTCATCGTCGTCGGCGCGGGACTGCCGCACCTGCCGTCCGTGCTGTCCGCGAGTAAGAGTTATTCAGAACGGTTGTTTCGCTACGCCAGAATCGACCGGCTGGACCGCGAGGCGGCGGACCAGGCACTCATCGCTCCCGCCGAGCGCGAGGATGTGCTCTTCAAGCAGGATGCGCTTGACGCGCTTTACAAGGCCGCCGACGGCTACCCGTACTTCGTGCAGGCCTACGGCAAGGTGACCTGGGATGTCGCCGCCGCGAGCCCCATCACCGCGGCCGACGTGGCCGTCTCGGCGCCCGAGGCGGAAGGCGAGCTCGCCGTTGGGTTCTTCGGGTCACGGTACGAGCGCGCCACTCCCGCGGAACGCGAGTACATGCGCGCGATGGCCGTGATCGGCGACGAGCCGGTACCGACGTCGGCCGTCGCCGACGAGCTCGGCCGCAAGCCGTCAAGCCTCTCCCCGGCCAGGGACGGCCTGATCAAGAAGGGCCTGATCTACAGCTCGGAGCGCGGCCTGATCGCGTTTACCGTCCCTCACTTCGGCAAATTCCTCCGGTCTCAGCCGGCCTGATCCAATGTGTGCGGCCCCGCCGCCCCGCCGCGCATGAGGGTGTCATGGGTCGCGACCAGAGACAGCCGAAGTCGTTCGGGGGGATTATCGGCTTTATTCTCTTGTATTGGATTTCCCCTATACGCGGTTAGACATCTGTAGCGGGTCGTCGAGCGGTGCGTCCCACGGGGGCGCGAAGCCGGCATCCGCGTCCAGCATGCCGACGCGGACCGGGGCGCCGCGGCCGGCCAGGTGGACGGCGAAGACCACGTCCACCCGGCGGCTGGCCAGCACGCCGGGGAAGACCACGAAGCGCCAGCAACCCTCCCGCCAGACGTCGACCGGCGCGGCGGCGACGAGGAGTCGCCGGTAGCGCTGCCATGACGTGCTCGCGCGCAGCGCGGACAGTGTCCGCCCGACAGGCACCTCGCGCAGCTCGCACGGGTTGGCATGGCTCAGCCGGAGCATGACCTGGCCGATTTCCGGTGACAGCGCCGCGAGGACGGCCAGCTCGGCGGCGGCGGCGGCCAACGTCAGCCACGCCTGCACGGCCGAGTCCGGCATGCGCAGCGGGGGGATGCCGATCGAGGACAGCGCGGCCACGCACAGCAGCGCCGCCCGCGCGATCACCCGCCAGCTCACCGGCGTGCGGCTGAGCTCGCCGAAGCAGCCGCAGCCCGCATCAGGCTTGCGCGCCCGCAGCTCATGCAGTGCGGCCGCCGCCGTGCCGAACAGCAGCCCCGTCGCGGCGCGGGCCGCGGCCGCGGGGTCACCCGCTCCGGCGCCGCCAGCGGTGAGCAGCAGGGCGGCACCGAGGACGAACTCGGTCCCGCAGAGCGCGATCGCCGCTGGACGGCGCAGCCGTAGCGGGAACATCGCCGTCGGCCCGGATCCCTGGCGCCTCCAGAGCGCCTGCCTGGCCTTGGCCGCGCACCCGCCGATGAGCAGCACGGCGAGCAGCGGGACCTGGACCTCGCGCATAACGGCGAGCATGCTGACTCCACTCACATCGACCCCCGTAACCCAGTTCCGCTATGTCAGCCGGCCATCGTCGTCAGCGTCGCGTTGAAGCACCCGTCCTCCAGGTTGCCGCCGAGCCCCACGAAGGCGGCCATCGTCAAATCGGCCACCCGTCCCTTGGGTGACGTGCCGCACTCCACGCAGCGGTCGCAGAACTCCCTGGACATCGCCCCGTCGCTGGTCACGGGCAGGACGGCGGCACGCTCGGCGCACTCGTTGCGGATGCGTACCGTGGCGCCGAGCGACAGGTACGGCAGCCGGACGCATCCCGTGCGGCCGTCGGCGGGCTGGGCGCCGCCCTCCGGATCGATGGCGGGGTAGGCAAGCCCGAGCAGGCCAGGCGGCTCATCGTCTGGCTCGTGCCAGACCGCGGATCCGCTGATGGGCACGGGGACGGGACCGCCGATCAGGGGCGGCCTTGGCGAGTGGCCGGCGTGGTACGGCGGCTGTGCGGTGGCCGGCGCCACCGCCAGCAGGTGGTCGCCGTGCCTGGTGCCGATGACGTCGAGCAGGTAGCCGGGGGCCAGCCGCGGGAAGCGCACCTGGATCTGGCGCGCTGAGGCCGGCGCGATCACCACGCGCTGGGGCGGCCGGTCAGCGCGGCCCGTGTCGACCAGGAACTCGAGCTCGTCTCCCGCGACGATCGTGCCGGTGACCCGGCCGACGCGCGCCCAGATGCGCTCGGCGTGCCTGGGGGCAGGCGGGGCGGCGTCCGGCATCCGGTGCCTAACGATGACCGGGTCCCCTGGTCGCAGCGCGGACGGCGACGCCCGAGCCCCGAGCCAGGTCACGGTGGCGGGGGAGACGCCGAAGAACTCGGTGCCGTGCTCACTGTCGACCGCGATGGTGTCCTCGCGTACCTCCGTGATCACTCCGGTGGCCACAGACGCGGCGATGGCGGGCTGGTGCGCCCAGAGCTCTTGGTCCCGCGTCTCGAAGACCGCGGCACGCAGCAGAGCCCGCCGGGCAAACCAGGCGGACGTGCCCGATTCGCGCAGATTAAGGCTAATTGCGGAAATTCCCGCGTTACTTCGCACTTGCCCGGAATGGGATTGCAGCCGCCACCAAGCCATGTCCGACGATGCGCACATGCGCACAGGCACGTCAAGTGATTCGGCAACATCGGTCCGTTATGCCCGATGTATATGCCGGTAATACATGGGTTTTGCGGGACTTTCGGCATGACTACGTACCGTGGGTCTCATGGGGATCG
>JAWWPV010000349.1:0-7065 GCA_033854775.1 Trebonia sp. | reverse complement strand
GTGGCGCGCGGCACCCATGCCGAGCTGATGGATTCGAGTGAAACCTACCGGGAGATCGTGCTCTCCCAGCTGACCGAGCAGGAGGCCGCGGCGTGAGCGAGCTTGCGAGCGAACCAGCAGGCACTGTGCGTCCGCGAATGCGGACTCCGAGCGCCAGCGAGGTGGCCGGATGAGCGCGGGAGACGACGAGGAGCGGGCGACGCCCGAGCGCGGGCCGGGCCCGGCGGCCCCCCTGCGCGGTCCCGCTCGCTTCATGAGCGGCATGTCCACCGAGAAGGCGCTGGACTTCAAGGGCTCGGGCAGGCGGCTGCTCGGCATGCTCCGCCCGTACCGCCTGCTCACGATCCTGGCGCTGGCCCTCGCGGTCGGCAGCGTGACCCTGTCAGTGCTCGCGCCCCGGCTGCTCGGCGAGGCGATCAACCTCGTCTTCGACGGCTACACGTCGCACCACGGCGTGGACTTCGGCCACGTGGGGCAGATCGTCGGCGTCGTGGCCGCGCTCAACGTCGGCGCCTCCGTCTGCGCGCTGTTCCAGGGGCGGCTGACCGCGACCATGGTCCAGCGGGCGGTGCTCGCGCTGCGCGGGCAGGTGCAGGCCAAGCTGTCCCGGCTGCCGCTGAGCTACTTTGACCGGCAGTCCCGCGGCGAGATCCTGAGCCGCGTCACCAACGACATCGACAACCTCCAGCAGTCCATTCAGCAGACGCTGAGCCAGCTGGTGACCTCGCTGCTGACGATTGTCGGCGTGCTGACGCTGATGTTCGTCGTGTCCTGGCAACTGGCCCTGATCGCCCTGGTCACCGTGCCCGCCTCCGCGGTGGCGATGCGCAAGATCGCCAAGCGGGCGCAGCCGCAGTTCATCAACCAGTGGAAGTTCACCGGCCGGCTGAACGGCCACATCGAGGAGATGTACACCGGGCACGCGCTCGTGACCGCGTTCGGCCAGCGGGAGGAGGCCATGGCGACCTTCACGGAGCAGAACGAGGCGCTCTATCAGGCCAGCTCCCGGGCGCAGTTCATCTCCGGCACGATCCAGCCGCTGATGATGTTCATGTCGAACCTGAACTACGTGCTGGTGGCCGTCGTCGGCGGCCTGCTGATCGCGAGCGGCTCGCTCACCCTCGGCGCCGTGACGGCGTTCATCCAGTACTCGCGGCAGTTCAGCCAGCCGCTGACCCAGGTCGCGAGCATGGCGAACCTGCTGCAGTCCAGCGTGGCATCCGCCGAGCGCGTGTTCGCGCTGCTTGACGCTCCGGAGCAGGCACCCGACGCCGCCGAGCCTGGCAGGCCCGCCGACGTCCGGGGCCGGGTCGAGTTCGACGACGTGTCGTTCAGGTACGTGCCGGACAGGCCGCTGATCGAGCACGTCTCGCTCACCGTGGAGCCAGGGCAGACCGTCGCCATCGTCGGCCCGACCGGCGCGGGCAAGACGACGCTGGTCAACCTGCTGATGCGGTTCTACGAGATCGACTCGGGCGCGATCCTGCTCGACGGCGTCGACACCGCGCAGATGAGCCGCGAGGAACTGCGCGGCCTGACCGGCATGGTGCTGCAGGACGCCTGGCTGTTCGGCGGCACGATCGAGGACAACATCGCCTACGGCTCGCTCGGCGCCACCCACGAGCAGGTCGTCGAGGCGGCGAAGGCGACGTACGTGGACCGGTTCGTGCGGACGCTGCCCGACGGCTATGACACCGTGCTCGACGACGAGGGCACGAACGTCAGCGCGGGGGAGCGGCAGCTGATCACGATCGCCCGCGCCTTCCTGGCCCGGCCCGCCGTGCTCATCCTCGACGAGGCGACTAGCTCGGTCGACACCAGGACCGAGGTGCTCATCCAGCGCGCGATGGCGTCCCTGCGGCAGGGCAGGACCAGCTTCGTGATCGCCCACCGGCTGTCCACCATCCGCGACGCGGACGTGATCTTGGTGATGGAGGACGGGCACATCGTCGAGCAGGGAACGCACGCGGCGCTGCTGGCGGCAGGCGGCGCGTATGCGCGGCTGTACCAGGCCCAGTTCGCCCAGGCCATGGAAGAGGTCGCCTGATCATCAGCGGCATCGCCCGCCTGCGGGACGGGTGCCCGCATGGCCGGCCGTTCCAATCTCCTGATTGTCCGGTTGGCGCCACCTCTCCCGTCGCCGCGAGCGCCGAAATAATTTGACTTTACCGTTTTCCGTAAATTGCACTAGGTGCGCCTGGCGACATTACCTCCGCCGTTTTGCCGCGTGAACCGCGCATAATAATTGAGGCTACAGATCCTCTGCGCCAAAAGCGACGGAAGCAGGTGTAATGATACTTTCACGCGCCGTGGAGACGGCTTTCATAAGTATGCGGATTATCCGGGCAGGGCGTTTCATGCCGCGAATCGCGGGGGCCGCCTGCCTGGTCGCCGGGGTTTCGGCAGCGGTTGCTTTCCCAGCCGGGTCGGCCGTGGCCCGGGCTTCCGCCACCCATACCTTGGCGTACTCACGGACAATCACGGTCACCAGCCTGCGCAACACTGGGAAGGGTTCCCTCCGTGCCGCCATCAAGTCCGCTAATGCCGCTCCGGCAGGAAATTCAACCCTTATCAGGTTCGGGATAAACGGGACTATCACCCTGACCCGCCCGCTGCCCGCGATCGTTCGGAAGGTGACGATTGACGCGACATCGGCACCCACGCACGTCGCTGGCGGCCCGCCGGTCGTAGCACTCGACGGCAACGGGCATCCAGGCCTGCTGTTCGCCGCCGGCTCGGGCGGCTCGCAGCTGCTGGGAGTGGCCGTGGACGACGCCAGCGGCAATGGCGTGACGCTGGACGCCGGCTCGGTCACGCTCAACGACGACTACATCGGTCTGAACCTGGCCGGGGCTGCGGCCGGCAACGGCGGCAACGGCGTGTACGTCTCCGCCGCGTCGGCCCGCAACTTCATCGGGCTGAACGGCACGCGCGCCTCGGGTGTGGTCGCGAACGTGATATCCGGCAACCGGAGGAGCGGCATCGTGCTGGCCGGATCCTCGGCGAACACCGTGGTGGCTAACCGGATCGGGACGAACGCCGCAGGCACTTCGGCCATCGCCAACCGCGGCGACGGCATTCGGATCACCGGAAGGTCACGAGGCAACGAGATCGGTGGCACTGCCTTCGTCGACACCGCGACCGGCAAGGCGAACAATCCCACCGGGACCAAGGGGACGGTGACGCCGGTCTTCGTGGTGCCGCCGCTGGGCAACCTGATATCGGGCAACGGCGGCAACGGCGTGATGATCGACGCCGGCTCCCTGGACAACGTGCTCAACGGGAACTTCATCGGGACGACGGCCAGCGGGGACGGCTCCCTCGGCAATGCCGGTAACGGCGTGTGGATCGACCGGGCGCCCGGCAACTCGCTTGTGGGCTGCAAGTTCGTCAATAACCCGTTTGTCTATTACAACGTCATAAGCGGCAACCGGCAAAACGGGTTGCGCGTCACCAGCTCGGACAACGTGACGGTCCAGGGAAACTTCTTCGGCGCCGGCGCCAACAACACGGCGATCGTGAAAAACCGGCTGGACGGCATCCTGGTCGATGGGACCTCGGCGAACACGCAGGTGGGCGGGGTCATCCCGCTGGGCAACGTGTCCGCAGGAAACGGCCAGAACGGCATAGCAGTGACCGGGAAGGCCCGCGGGTTCGTGACGTTCAATACATTCGGCGGGCTGCTGGCATTCAAGGGCGCGGCTCCCAACGGCAATGACGGGCTGCTTATCACCTCCACCGGGGGCAACAACCTGGCCCGGACGAACGTGTTGTCCGGCAACAGGAGGAACGGAATCGAGCTGGCCGGAAACGCCGCAGGGGTAACAGTTGACCCCGATATCGTCGGCCTGAATACCAAGGCCAACGGCGTCCTGCCCAACGGCGGCGACGGCCTGCTGATCGACGGCACCGCTCACAACAACACCATCGGCGGCACGCTGAGCTCGGTGATCCCGCAGAACACATTCTCCGGAAACAGGCGATACGGGGTGGTGATCACCGGACGAGCGCATAACAACAGCGTCTTCGGCAGCTTCATCGGAACGCAGATCCTCGGCGTCAAGGCGCTGGGCAATAAGAACGGCGGCGTCCTGATCGCGGGCCACGCCTACCGTAACTTCATCGGCCAGAAAACGGCCAGGCCGTCCAACCTGATCAGCGGGAACACCGGCATCGGCGTGACCCTGAGCAGGGGCACCCGCGGAAACTTCGTGGTGAACAACTACATCGGCCTCGATCGGTTTGGCCGGTACCTGCCCAACAGCGGCCGTCCGATCGTGAACACCGGCCACCGCAACACGATCCTGGGTAACCTGTCCCGGCCCATCCGGCACTGAGCGGGGCTGCTTGGGGTCTGAAGGTGGCCGGGGTCGCGCCGTTTATTCGGCGCCAAAACAAATTCCCAGGGGGGAATATGAAAGCCAGACGGTTCGTCAGGCTGTCTTGTGCGCTAGCGGCGCCATTGCTCGCCGCTACCGCGATAGCAGCACAGGCATCAACAGCATCAGCCGACACGGCGGGGCACGGCAGCCATGCCTTGTACGTCTCGCCCAAGGCATGGTCGCACGCCAAGGATCAATCGTGCCGAACCGCAGCGTTCCGCACGATCCAATCTGCGGTCAATGCGGCGCCGGCCGGGGGCAAGGTCGTCGTATGTGCCGGGACCTATCGCGAGCAGGTGGTGATCTCTAAGCCGCTGTCCCTGCTGGGCGAGCACGCGGTCATTAACGAAGCGGGGGTCAGCCCGGCATTCAAGATCACGGTGCCCGGCCTCGGAACCAAGACCATCTACGCGGCCGTAGTCATCGTGAGTTCTCGCGTCGCGATCAGCGGGTTCAGGATAACGAACGCCACAGGCGAGGGAATTATCGCCGCGGGACTGGGCGGGACCATCTACGGCCTCGATATCTCGGGCAACGCCGTAGTCCACAACGACCTTGGCGGCCCTAAGTCGCCGTATTTCCAGTGCGCGGCCGCGGGACCGGTTCCCGGTGACTGCGGTGAAGGCGTCCACTTCGCGGGCGGCGTCGCATACTCCACCATCCACGGCAACTACATCGCCGGTAACTCCGGCGGGGTCCTGCTGAGCGACGACCTCGGCCCCACGCACAACAACCTGATCAGTAACAACACCGTCACCGGCAACACCACAGACTGCGGGATCACCGTGCCTGGGCACAATCCCATGGCACTCAACGCGAAGGGCGTGCCCCAGCCCGCCGTCGCCGGTGTCTACAAGAACGTCATCAAGAACAACGTGGTGACCGGCAACGGAGTCAAGGGCGACGGCGCCGGCGTGCTCTTCGCGAACGCAGGCCCCGGCACCGCGTCCTATGACAACCTGGTCCAGGGCAACTACATCGCGGGCAACGGGCTGTCCGGTGTCACGATGCACGCCCACACCATCGCCAAGGGCCAGTTCGAGGACCTGAACGGCAACGAGATCGTCCGCAACGCGATCGGCAAGAACAACCTCGATGGTGACCCGCTCGACGGGCCTCCCGGGCCGTCCGATACGCACACCACCGGCGTGCTCGTGTTCTCGGGCGGTACCCGAGTCTGGGTCGAGATCGCGCGCAACCACATATTCGACAACTCCATCGGCATCTGGCTCAGCAAGCCCGTCACGGCGTCTGGGCTGCGGACCAACGTGTTCACCAACGTGACCACTCCGGTGTCAGGGAACCACTGACCTGACGGGAACCGGATGGCTGGCCACGGCGCCAGCCATCCGGTTTTCCCTTGCTCTGGCCGCCGTGCCCTCGGGGTCCGCCCGTCGCTCACATAGTGGTCAAGTGCGGGGCGGAATGATCATCTAAATCGGTTCCCTTATCTGATCTTTACCACGCCGTGGCGATGAGCTGCGCGAACGTGCGTCAACCCGCTGAGCGGCGAATTTTACGTAATAAAAAGATTTTTGTCCAATTCGCGAAAAATTCACAGCTATGCAGTTACGCTTCCGTGATGTCAGGCGCTCCGAAGGCTGCCTGCACTCGTGCATGACTAGTGCACCGTGCAGGCAGCCTTCCTGGTGAGCGCGACCTTCGCGGGAAGGGGCCCTTTGGGCTACCACGCAAATTCAGCAAGTACCCCCATCAAGCGCCTATTGCCGTTCGCTGCCGCGCCCGCGGCAATGGCCGGCGTGGCCGCGGCATTCGCCTTCGGTAACGCGCCCGCCGCCGCCCCCGCGGCGGCCATCGGGTCGGGGCACCACTCGGCGGCTACCGCCGCCATCCCCCAGGCCAGCGCCTCCGCCGAGCAACTGGTGTCGATCACCCGGCAGTCCACTACCGGGCTGCCCGTCATCCGGGTGGACGCGTCCCGGCTGGCTGCGATCAAGCCGAAGGGGAAGCACCACCGCACGCTGTCGGCGAAGTACGTCGTCAAGTCCGGTGACACGCTCGCCTCGATCGCGGCGCACCTTTATGCCAGTCCGGACTACTGGCCGGTGCTGTACTGGGCGAACCACAGCGGGATCAAGTACGCGAGCGAGATCCAGGCAGGACAGGTGCTGGCCGTCCCGGCCAAGCCTGCCAAGATCCCCGGCGCGCCCACGGCGGTCGCGCCGGCCCCTGCGCCGGCAACCAGTACGGCCCCTGCGCCGGCAACCAGCACGGCCGGCTACGGGGGGAGCTCCTCGTCGGCCAGCACGGCCCAGGCCGCGCCCGCGCAGACGGCGAGCGCCTCCACCGGCAGCAGCGGATCTTTCCAGTCGTGCGTCATCGCCGCTGAGTCCGGCGGCAACGCCCAGGTCATGAACTCAAGCGGCCACTACGGTCTCTACCAGTTCAGCGCCTCGACCTGGGCGGCCTACGGTGGCAACCCCGCCGACTTCGGTAACGCTAGCGTGGCGGAGCAGAACCAGGTGTTCGACAACGCCATCGCGGCCGGCGGCCAGTCCAACTGGGCGCCGTACGACGGCTGCTGAGGCTGATCGCGGCCGCGCGCCGCAGCGGGCCGACTAGCCGCCCGCACAGCCCGGCACTTCACTGAAAGGCGCATTTCCACGCACTGCTAGCGCTGACTCGCGTGCGCATACAGGCGGGTCGGCGGCTCATGGCCGCC
>JAWWPV010000348.1:0-4559 GCA_033854775.1 Trebonia sp. | reverse complement strand
GATGGGCCGTGGCGTCAAGTCACGGGGCAGGCTGGCCGACAGCGACGAGCACATGCGCCGCATCCACGACCTGACCTCCCCGTTTAGCGGCCCCGACCTGGAAGTCGTGCACATCAGGTTCCCGAACGCCGACGGCCTGCCGCTAGCCGGCTGCGAGGCGGGCAACATCATCTACGTGTTCACCAGCGGCGCGGTCACCGTCTGCCCGTACCTGGTCTTCGCCGCCCGCACGCCCCAGTCCCGGCACGACCCCGGCGAATTCATCGTCGGGAACATCTTCACCGACCCCGCGATCAGCGACCTGCTGGACGCCTACAACTTCGGCGAGCGCTACCAGGCCGGCGGCAACCCGACCTGCCGGTCGTGCGGCATCGCCGGGCAGTGAGGCAAGGGCTGCCCGGCGGCGGTCATCGCGTCAGGAGAGCGGATGGGGGCAGTGGACGCAGAGGTCTGCCCGGTGACCTCCGGGGCGCGGCAGCTCCTACCGCTGATGCGCGCGTGAACGGCCAGGCTGGAGCCCTCGTCAGCATCGACGGCCCCGGCGGATCGGGGAAGTCGACCCTCGTGGGGATCACCGCCGAGATGCTCACTGGGCACGGCCTCGCCGTCCATGAGACCATCGAGCCGTCCCGCACGCCCCTGGGCAAACTGATCCGCGCAGGGACAGACGAGTACACAGGGATGGCCCTGGCCTGCCTTGTGGCGGGCGACCGGCATCACCACCTGGCCACTGAGGTCCGCCCTGCCCTGGCCGCCGGGCATGTCGTGCTCTGCGACAGGTACCTGCCCTCCAGCCTGGTCCTGCAGCGCATGGACGGCATCGGCTGGAACGTCATCCGCCAGCTCAACGACGGCGCCGACCAGCCCGCCCTCGCGGTCATCCTCAACGCGGACCCCGATGTCATCGCGGCCAGGCTCGATGCGCGCGGCGGGCACAGCCGCTTCGAGCGGCAGCCCGGATCGTCGCACACCGAGTCACGCCTGTACCGCGACACCGCGGAGCGCCTGGCCCAGGGGGGCTGGCCAGTATGCGTTGTTGACGTCACCACGCGAACCGCCCGCGAGGCGGCCATGATAGTCAGCGAATGGATTCTCGCCCTACGCGCCGCCTGGCCTCCGGAGCAGCCATGAAGTCACCCGGCATATCGCTGCTGACCTTCAACATCGGCAACCCCTCTTCCGAGAGGGCCCAGCGGCAGCTGGCCTGGCTCGCCAGCCGGGACGAGCAGGTCCTCGTCCTCACCGAGACCAAGGCCAGCGCCGGCTGCAAGCTCCTCGCCGACGCCTTCACCGGCGCCGGGTACACGGTTTGCTTCCCCCAGCCCGGCCCCGGCGAGTACGGCACCATGATCGTCACACGGGTGACCGCTACCCCAGACCCGTTCAGCGACGCGATCGGCTACCTCGCTGCCCGCGCTGCAGCCGTCGTCCTGCCCACGCCGGAGGGGCCGCTGCGGGTCATCGGCCTGTACGTGCCATCACGCGACGCCAGCCCGGAGAAGACCGAGCGCAAGCGCAGGTGGCTGGCCTGCTGCGACACCGCGCTCACCAACACCGCCGGGACGCTGACGGTCCTGCTGGGGGACCTCAACATCCTCGAGCCCGGCCACAAGCCCCGGTACCCGTTCTTCGCGCCGTTCGAGTACGACTTCTATCGGGCCCTCGCTGGCACGCACGGCCTTACCGACGCGTTCCGGGGCCTCCACCCCGACGCTGCCGAGTACAGCTGGGTCGGCCGGACCGGCGACGGTTACCGCTATGACCACGCCTTCTGTTCCCGAGAGCTAGCCAGACGCGTCGTGTCCTGCCAGTACGTCCACCAGCCTCGCACGGACAAGCTTTCCGACCACTCCGCCCTCACCCTGCACCTTGACCTGGCAGCCCCAAAAGCACTGGACGTGAGCGACCCGGCTGCCGCCGACGAGCCGGACACGCTCTTTTAGGTTCTTGCGGGCCGCCGAGCGGGCTACCGGCCACGCTTGCCACTCCTCATTTCGTAACGGAACCGTCACGGTCGGCGCGTCGGCCAGCGACGTTCGCCTGACCGCTGCAAGGCTAGCCACGCTTGCGAGCGGGAGGCAGCCTGGTGCGTGAGATTGAGGTTAAGTACCGAGTCGATGACCTGGAAGGGCTTCTTGCCGCCCTCAAGTCCCGGGGCATCGAAGTGACCGACCCTCTTCACCAGGACGACCAGGCATATGCCCCGGCCGGGTGGCAGTTCGGCGACAGCAAGCTAGGCGTCTCGTTCCTCCGCCTGCGCACCGTCGCGGGCCGACACTACTTCACCCTCAAGCAGCCGACACAGAACGACCAGGCATGCCTTGAGTACGAGACGGAAGTCACCGACCGTGAGGCTATGCACCACGCCGCCTTGCACATGGGCTACCGGTCGACGGTCCGCATCATCAAAGTGCGGCGCACGGCTAGCATCGGCGGCTGCTTGCTGTGCATCGACGAGGTCGAAGGAGTCGGCGGCTTCATCGAAGCCGAGCGCATGGCCCCAGACGACGTTGACGCTCAGGCAGTCCAGGCCGAGCTCGCCGCGCTCATCCAATCCCTGGGCGCCGTGACAACCCGCACCACCGAGACGTACGACTCCCTGGTGCACGCGGCCCAGCACACCTCTGCCTAATAATCCGGCTGCGGCAAATAATGCCGCGAGGCCACGGCCTCGCCGGAAGCGTTGGACGTCGGGCCGGGGAGGCGCCAGGCCAGTTCTGGGGCGTGGCCGGGGT
This sequence comes from Trebonia sp., assembly GCA_033854775.1. Classification (GTDB taxonomy): domain Bacteria; phylum Actinomycetota; class Actinomycetes; order Streptosporangiales; family Streptosporangiaceae; genus Trebonia. The sequence continues at coordinate 1,824 of JAWWPV010000348.1, read as the reverse complement.
CGTAGATCTCCGCCTTGCCTAGAGCGGAATCTTCCCGGTAATGGCGCCAATCAAGGCCGAACTTGATGAAGATTCCGATGTCGGAGCCGCATCGGGCGCACACCGGGGCGGGGTCCTCGCCGTAGTTGACGTCATCAGGGTCGGGGTCCGGGTTGGTGGGGTCGGTGTCGGCGGCGAGGGCGTCGCTGAACTGCATGTAATCCATCACCGCCGTGAAGATGCCGGGCTGGTACCAGGACAGCCACTTCAGCCGGTCGGCTAGCTGCTGGTGGCTGAGGCCGCGCAGCTGCGCCTCGTAGGGGTTGTCCTCGTCGTGCGGGTTTGCCTCGAAGCCGTCGACGGGGCGCACGGATGGGCCGTGGTTTGACAGACTTGTCGTCATGATTGTCCTCCGGTTCGTCGGATGGATGGTCTAGGGCCGTCGCTGGTGTTGGCGCACCGCGGCGGCCCGCCTGGCTCTCGGGGAGTCAGGCAGTGTTGCTTAGAGTAGTTTACTCGTACAGGTGTGCGATGTCCATGACTACCTACTGGTAACACTTCGATTGTCTTAGGGAGTGCTCTTGCGCTCTTTGTTGGCGCGGAGAATGAGGGCGGGGAGGACGGAGAGGCTCGTGCTCTCGGCTTTCTCCGTGGCGTCCCACATCTGGTCCAGGTACTCCCACCATTGCTTCTCCTTCGGGCAGAAGGTCAGCAGCAGGTTGGCGGTCGCAAAGAGCGGGATCGGCGTGACACCCTCGGTGGAGAAGACATCGTCGAGGCGTAGGGTACCTAGCGCGACGAGCGACAGGTACTCGTAGATCTCTTGCTCGGTTATGTCTAGGCCAGTTTCAGACTCGGCTGCGCTCTTCGCGATCTGACGAATATCCGTGTTAGTTGGCCATCGGTCACACACGTCGATCGCGATGTACGCCGATGCGAACAGGCATAGGGGAATGCTTGCCAGCAGAGTGTCGTTTCCCGCGGCCTGAATCACTGAGGCCAGCTCTCCGAGCTCGTGACGTATCGCATGGCCGAGCATTTCCCGGGTCGGCTGCTCAATCTTCGGGTCGATCGGCATGCTTGTCCTTCCAGCGCTTGTTTCCCCAGGCTACGCCCGCAACGACGCCTCCGAGCATGCTCGCGGCAACGGTACCAATTTTGCGGGCATGATGTTGAGTACGTCGCTAACAGTCGTCGCAACGACTCCGAGGCTGACGGCGAACTGGGCAGTCTCATTCGACGGCAAGCGCCGATGCTCGCGGTAACCCTGTTCTTCCTTCTGGCTGTCCGTCGAATCCCCACGCGAGATGGGGGAGGGGAGGGAGGAAGCCGAGACCGTTCCTCATTCGCGGGGACTTGTCGCCAGGCGGCGAGCCGCACCGTTTCTGAACGGCGCGCCACCGGATCGCGTGGATCGCGGGGACTACCTGAGCGTGCCCGTGAGGCGGAGCCACGCGTCGGGAGAGATGCTCAGTACCACGCCGCCGCGGTCGGTCGTGTCGCGGACCAGAATGCAGTCCCCCATGTCGGCCGCCTCAACGCAGCTGCCGCCGCCGGTGCCGGAATAGCTCGACTTACGCCACGGGGCGCTGTCTATGGTTTCCATTTCTCTGCCATCTCTTCGATCAGGGTCAGGGACTCGCTGCGCCGGTACGCGTCCGCTTTCAGCGCGTCGAACCGTGTACTCGCCTGAGCCACGATAGCTGGGCTGTCGGTCATCAAACCGTCTGCTATGTGCTCCAGGTGAGCGACGAAGGCGTCGGTCGTCTCCGCCATGTCAAACGCGCCTGTCAGGCCAACGTGCGCTTCCTCGCGGGGGATCAGCTGGACCGCGATATTCGGTCG
>JAWWPV010000347.1:0-5592 GCA_033854775.1 Trebonia sp. | reverse complement strand
ACGCCTGCTCCGCGACCTCGGGCGGGATCTTGCTGAACCACGAGTCGTTGATCTGGCTGCCGTGCGCGAACAGGGCCGCCCGCTTGCGGTCGAGCACCGGCCGGATGTCGACCGTGGTGGTGATCCGCGCCTCGGACTCAAGAGCCCGCTGGAACCGCTCCTTCGCCTCCGGCGAGTCGTTGTCCCAGCTCGGCACTTCCTCGCCCGCCTCGCGCAGCGCGTCCCAGATCTTCCGCCAGTTGGAGCTCTTCATCGTGGACAGGTACACCTTGGCCGGGATCAAGGTCGCCGCGGCCGCGGCCTGGGCGGCGCGGCTGGCGTGCACGTGGTCCGGGTGCTGGTAGGCGCCCGTGTCGTCGTAGGTGACGAGGACCTGCGGGCGGTACTTGGCGATCAGCTCGCCGATCCGCCCGGCCACCGTCTCGAGCGGCACGTTGGAGAAGGCCTCCGGCCGGTTCTTGTAGTCCCAGTCCTCCATCCCCGAGTCGTGGTAGCCAAGCGTCTCCACGTCGCTGACCTTGAGAATGCTCGCCGACTTTTCGAGCTCGGCGAGGCGCAGCCGGGCTACCGCCTCGGGGTCATGTCCCTCCTGCCCGGGTTTGATCCCGCCGGGCGCGTCCCCGTACTCGCCATTGGTGCAGGTGACAACGATCGTCTGGATGCCTTGGTCCGAGTAGCTGGCGAGGATGCCGCCGCCGGACGCCTCGTCATCGGGGTGCGCGTGAACTGCCATCAGGGTAAGAGGCTCAACCATGCTTCAAGCCAACCATGCCTGGCCGGCACTTTGTTTCATCGACTTTCCCTACTGGTTTTACCTGGAACCGGCGTGGATGTCCACGCACCCAGCGCGGCGCTAGGCGATCTTGCCGAGCGCGGCCGGAGTGGTGCCGTTGGGGGTTGGTGCTTGAGCGGTCACGGAGGACTTCTTGAGCAGGTCGAGGATCGAGATGCCCTGCCCGACCAGGCCCGCCACGACCTCGTTGACGCCCTGGGTCCCGTTGAGCACGGTGAGGTTGGCCCCGGCGAGCCCGCGGGCGGCCGCGTCAACGAGTGCGGGCAGGTTCTCGATCAGCGTGCTTGCCGCGATCAGCTCCTGGTTGCCCTCGCGCAGCGAGGCGGCGAGTGCCTGGTTGGCGTCCGCCTGCCCCTGGGCCTGGGAGCGCTCGGCGTGTGCCTGGGCGTCCGCGCGGAGCCTGGTCGCCTTGGCCTCGGAGTCGGCGAGCGTCGTCTGCCTGAAGGCCTCCGCCTCGGCGGCGAGCTTGGCCTGGTCCCGGTCGGCCTCGGCGAGCTGGCGCTTGCGGAACGCCTCGGCCTCGGTGGTGAAGCGGGCCTGGTCGCGGCTGGCCTCGGCGAGCGTCCTGGTCCGGTAGGCCTCGGCGTCGGCCGGGCGGCGGACCTCGGCCTCTAGCCGCTGCGCGGCGAGTTCCGCCTCGTGCTGCGCGAGGGCGGTGAGCTGCTGAATCACCTGCTGCTTGGCCTGCGCCTCGGCGAGCGGCCCGGACTGCTCGGCCCGCGCCTTGGCCTCTTGCGTCTCCGCCAGGTAGCCGGCCTGCCTGATCGACAGGTCCCGTTCGTACTGTGCCTTCATCGCAAAGGCGGCCATCTCCCGCTCCGCGGCTTGCATGTCGGCCTGCGCCTTCGCGATCCTGGCCTGGCTGGCCGCGGCGGCGGCGTGCGGGGCGGCGAGGTTGCTGATGTAGCCGGAAGCGTCTTCGATCTCCTGGATCTCCAGGGCGTCGACGACGATGCCGAGCTTCTCCATCTCGCCGTGGCTGCCGTCCTTGACCTCCTGGGCCACGCGGTCCCGCTCCCTGATGATCTGCTCGACGGTCAGCCCGCCGATGATCGAACGCAGGTGGCCGGCGAAGACCCGGCCGACCAGCATCTCCATCTTGTCCTGCTCGGAAAGGAAGCGGCGGGCCGCGTTGGCGATCGACGCGGTGTCGTCACCGACCTTGAACGCGGTGACCGCCCGCACATTCAGCCGGATGCCCTGGTTGGTGATGCATTCCTCGGTGATCTCCGCCTCCTGCAGTGCGAGGGAGAGCTTCCTGGCCCTTTGCTTGATAGGCATCACGAAGCTGCCGTGCCCGGTGACGATACGGAACTGCGTCGCGTCCTTGTGCCGCTTGGAACCCGAAATAAGCAGCGCCTCGTTCGGGGCCGGTACGTGCCAGAACAGCATGGTGATCTCCCTTTCCCTGGCTTTCGCAGGGGGTTGTGTGGGAAGGGAAAGCTCAGATCGAGGTTGGGGTGACCAGCACGGATCGAGCCGACAGCGCATCGACGACGAGGACACGGGAATGCCGCGGGATTGCCTCGTCGGACCAGGCGGCGAATGCCTCGCTACCGCCGCGGACAGGCAGCAGCACCTCGCCAGGTCCGTTAGCCGGAATGGATACAGTAACCCGCCCGACCGTGCCGATCAGGCTCTCTGCCGCGCCACCTTTGGCGTCCACGGCCACATCACCGGCTTTCGCGTTATGCGCCTGTATCGGTATACCACCGCTCATTAGCGGGCCCGCGGGCACCCCCCGCTTTCATCGCAGGCCGGTCGCCGGAATCGCATTAGAGAGTTATGCGATCCGGCATTACCTAAAATTTCGCTAAAGGCTGGGCATCCGCACTGTCAAGGCGCCAGGCTGAACGGTGACCGTCAGGGAGCGGCCAGCCGTCACGAGCTCGCCGTCTACCTCGCGGGGAAGCGGCGCGCGGGTGGTGACCTCGACCTTCCGCGCCTGGAACCGCTCGAGCATCCGGTCCTGATGGCGACTGCGGGTCAGCACGCGCGTGGCCAGCCGTGGCCAGCCGAACGGCCCGTGCGGCGCGAGCACCCCCACGTCGAGCAGCCCGTCATCGAGTCGCGCGTCGGGCAGCAGGCTGAACCCGCCGGGCAGCAGCCCTGAGTTTCCCACCACGACCGAGCGCGCCTCGCGCTCGACAGGCGCACCGCCGTCGAGCCTGATGCTGAACCGGGTCGGCGGCAGGGCCAGGTGCATAGCCCCGGACACCGCGTAGGCGAGCCAGCCGAACTGGTGCTTCAGCCTGGTCCCCCCGACGACGGCGGCGTCGAGCCCCATCCCCGCCATGGCGGTAAACGGCACCTCATCGGCGACCGCGAGGTCGATCGTCCGGTCAACGCCACCAGCGTCGTGCGTGACCGCGAGCGCGACCGCGAGCGCGGCGCGTGGATGGCCTGGTATGCGAAGCGTCCTGGCGAGCAGGTTGGCGGTCCCGTGCGGCACGACCCCGAGCGGTACCCCGGTCCTCGCCAGCCCTTCCGCGCAGCCCCGCACGGTCCCGTCGCCGCCGACGGCGACAACCAGGTCGATCCCGTCGAGCGCCGCCGAGTTGGCGGCCGCGACCCCTGCCTCCGCCTTCTCGGTGACCAGGAACTCCGCCCGCCAGCCGTAGCGCGCCGCGGCCTCCCGGCACAACGTCAGGAAGTGCCCGCCGCCTCGTACCAGCGAGCCATTGACCACAAACGCGACACCAGGCATGACCCCACCGAGGTTACCCCCAGGGACCGGGGGAAACCTCGCGGCTTACCTCAGGAACCAGCGGTGCGGTGCGATCAGGTGGTCCACCGAGGCAGGGCCCCACGAGCCCACCGCGTAGGGCTCCACCGGCGGGGGAGACGCTAGCAGCGGCTCGGAGATCTCCCAGACCCGCTCGATACCGTCGGCCCTGGTGAACAGCGACTGGTCGCCGAGCATGGCGAGCAGGATCAGCCGCTCGTACCCCTCCAGGGCGTTGGCCGCCGCGAACGAGTCCTCGTACTTGAACGACAGCCTCGACGCGCCGAGCGTCATCTCCGGCCCAGGCATCTTGGCCATGAACTCGATGCTGATCGACCCGGGGTCGGCGAAGTCGATGATGATCTCATTGCCACGGCCCGTGGGCACGTCGTGCCTGTGGGCACGGAACATCCGCACCGGCGGCGTGTCGAACCCGAGCGTGACGGTCTGCCGCGACTCCTTCAACGCCTTGCCTGAGCGCAGGTAGAACGGCACCCCGTGCCAGCGCCAGTTCTCCACCTCGACGCGCAGCGCGATCATGGTCTCGGTGTCGGAGTCAGCCGGCACCCCGTGGATCGACCGGTAGCCCTCGTACTGACCCCGCACCACGTGCCGCACGTCGATCGGCCGCAGCGCGTCGAACACCTTGCCCTTCTCATCGCGCAGCGGCTTGGCGGCCAGCGACGTCGGCGGCTCCATCGCGATGAAGCCGAGCACCTGGAACAGGTGGGTCACCACCATGTCCCGGTAGGCGCCGGTCGCGTTGTAGAACCCGGCCCGCCCCTCGACGGTAAGCGTCTCCGGCACGTCGATCTGCACGTACCTGATGTAATTCCGGTTCCAGATGGGCTCGAAGAGCCCGTTCGCGAACCGGAAGGCGAGGATGTTGTCGACCGATTCCTTGCCGAGGAAGTGGTCGATGCGAAAGACCCGTGACTCGTCGAACACGTTGTGCACGGCCGCGTCGAGTCGCTTCGCTGACTCCAGGTCGGTGCCGAACGGCTTCTCGATGATCACATGTGCGTCGTCAGTGGCCAGCCCGGAGGAGCCGAGCATCGCCACCACGGACTCGAACGCCGACGGCGGCACGGCCAGGTGGAACAGCCGCCCGATGTGCGCAGGGCCGTTGCCGTTCTTCCGGTGCCCGGGCGCGCCGCTGATCGCCTTGTCCGCCGCCTCGACGGCGGACACGAGCGCGGACGGGTCCTCGGGCGACGCCGCGCCGAACGACAGCCGGGTGGCGAACGCGTCCCAGGAATCGTCCGGCTTGCAGTTTCCGAACTGCTGGCAGGCCGCCTCCGCCTGGGCGCGGAAGTCGGCGTCCGACACCGCGAACCCCGGCGGCGCCGACCCGATCACGCGGAACTCGTCGGGCAGCAGGCCGGCCCGGAACAGGTGGTGCAGCCCCGGCAGCAGCTTGCGCTTCGCCAGGTCCCCGGTCGCGCCGAACAGCACGATCACGTGCGGGCCCGGCTTCGCGTGCCCGTGTCGCGGCGAGTGGTTGGCAGGCCGGGCGGGGCCGGCCTGCTCGGACCGTGTGCTCACTGGTGCTGCGCCTTCTGCTCGGCGTGGCCGCCGAACTCCGACCGCAGGGCGGAGAGGATCTTGCCGGTGAACAAGCCAAGGTCGCGCGACTCGAACCGCTGGAACAGCGACGCGGTGATGACGGGGGCGGGCACGCCCTCGTCTATCGCGGCCTCCACGGTCCACCGGCCCTCGCCGGAGTCGGAGACCCGGCCGCCGAACTCGTCGAGGTTCGGGGACTTCGCGAGCGCCGCCGCGGTCAGGTCGATCAGCCAGGACGAGATCACCGACCCGCGCCGCCACACCTCGGCGACGTCGCCGACATTGATTTCGTACTGGTAGGCCTCGGGGTGGCGCAGCGGCGTGTTCTCCGCGTCGTGCGTGGCGTTCGCCTCGAGGCCGATGTCGGCCCCCTTGATGATCGACAGCCCCTCCGCGATCGCGGCCATCATGCCGTACTCGATCCCGTTGTGCACCATCTTGACGAAGTGCCCGGCGCCGGACGGCCCGCAGTGCATGTACCCCTGGGACGCCTGGGACCCCGGCGCAC
>JAWWPV010000346.1:0-2858 GCA_033854775.1 Trebonia sp. | reverse complement strand
CGAGGCCGCCAGCACGGCCGAGGCGAATCAGATGGAACTCGTTGCCGCGTCCGCTGACGTGATCACCGCCACCGTCCTGGCCCTGCGCGGCGACTGCGGCGCGGCCCGCAGTCATGCGGCCAGGGCGCTCGCCACCGTCGATCCGGCCGAATGCGGGCTGGTGGCCGCCCGCGCCCGGCGTGCCCTCGGCATCGCGGCCCTCGCCGACGGCAGCTACCTCCAAGCGTTCACCCAGCTCCGCGGGCTGTTCAGCGAGGACGGCACGCCCCTGCACAACTACGCCTCCTACCTCGGGGTGGCCGATCTCGCGGCTGCCGCGGTCCGCGCCGACCGGCGGATGGAAGGGCAGGACATTGTTGAGCGGGCGCTCAGCCGTCTAGACGCAAGGGCCTCTGCCCGGCTCGAGCAGCTCATCGCCCGGGCCCGCGGCCTCCTCGCCGGTCCCGACGGGGCTGGAGCCCATTTCGAGAAGGTGCTGGCCGAGCCCGCCGGGGAGAAGTGGCCATTTGAGCGGGCGCAGCTTCGCCTCGACTACGCCGAATGGCTGCGGCGCCGCCGTCGGATCAACGACGCCAAGCCCGTCCTAACCGAAGCCCTGGGAACCTTCAGGCGACTAGGTGCCCGGTCATGGGCGCAGCGGGCGCAGGCAGAGCTGAGAGCGTCCGGGGTGGCTGTTACCGGCGCGCCCGGCGATCGCGATGCCCTCGGGGAGCTCACCCCCCAGCAGCGGCAGATCGTCCGCCTGGCCAGCGACGGCCTGAGCGACCGCGAGATCGGCGACCGGCTCTTCCTCTCACCGCGCACGGTCAGCTCGCACCTGTACCGGTCCTATCCCAAGCTCGGGGTAGCCACCCGCCACCAGCTACGCGACGTGATCGGCCGCGCCGGCCCGCCAACGCCAGCACACGAAAGCGCATGACCGTCGGCCGGGAAGCCGCGTGTGATAGCAATCGGGACATGAGTATCCGGCGGCCCGGGCTGGCGGGAAAGAGGGGAGGGCCCGCGTGTTCGTCCTTTACGGTCTGCTTGGTACCGGGTCCCCGCCGTTCTCCCACGAGATCTTGTCCAGGGAGCTGAGCCGGTATTTCAGCGGCGATGAACGTCTGTCGGTCTCATCGCAGGCGCTGCCCTTCGGCGGGCGGCGGGTGGTGGTCCTGAGCTGGCCGTCCTGGCAGATAAAGGTTGCCTATGAGGAGGGCGATTCCGTCGCGGAGGACTCCGCGGAGATATACCGGCGGCTGGGCGCGGCGGCGCCCGGCGATCTTCCGGGCATCCGGAAGCGGATCCGGGCCGTATTCGGGGATGACGACGGCAGGGAATACACGAACCAGGCGATAACAATGATCGAGTTCCTGACCGCGATTCCTGGCGCGGTCGTATTCGATCCCCAGCAGAACGACATCGCCGGGGCATAACCGCCGACGTTCTTCGTTAGGTCGCTTCCCGAAACAACCACCCGAAACAACCAGGCGAGCCGGGAAGTGCAGTGAGCCTGCGGATACCGCGCCACCACGTCCCAGACGCAGACTCAGACCGTGCGAGGTTATCCGGCACCGGAGGGCCTTGTAGCTGCACAACCTAGAGTCCGCACGGGCGCTGGGCACACCAGGAAAGGAGACCTCAGTGAACATCACCCGAGTCGCGCGGCCAGGCAGGCTGCGGCTCAGTATCGCGGCTGTCATCGTCGCCATTGCGGGCTTGGTCATCCCGCTCAGCCAGGTCGCGTCGGCCGGCACAGCCGAGGCTGGCGCCGCGGGCGGCGGCCCTAAGCCCAGCATCGTGCTGGTGCACGGAGCGTGGGCCGACAGCGGCAGCTGGGACGGCGTCACCCAGCGCCTGCAGGCCGACGGTTACACCGTGTACGCGCCGCCGAACCCGCTCCAGGGCCTGCCCTACGACGCGGCCTACCTGGCCGACTTCCTACACAGCATCTCGGGTCCCATCGTGCTGGTGGGGCACTCCTACGGCGGGGCCGTTATCACCAACGCAGCTACCGGCGACTCGCAGGTCAAAGCCCTCGTTTACGTGGACGCCTTCGCGCCCGCGCAGGGACAGACCCTCGCGCAGCTGCTCGCCGCCTATCCCGGGTCGTGCGCCGTGCCAGCGAACCTGAATGTAGTCCCGTTCCCCGGCGCCCCCAGCGGCGTTGGCGACGCCTACATCAAGCAGAGCGTGTACCCCAGCTGCATGGCCAACGACCTGCCCGCCCCCGAGGCACAGGCGCTCGCCGCCACCCAGCGGCCAATAGCAACGATCGCGCTGACGCAGCCGACTGGTGTCCCGGCGTGGCAGACCATCCCGTCGTGGGCCGTGGTGGGCACCGCCGATCACGCCATCCCGCCGGCGTTGCAGCTAGCCATGGCCCACGCGGCGCACGCTCACATCACCGAGGTGGACGCGTCGCACCTATCCATGATCTCGAATCCCGGTACCGTGACGAACGTGATCATGCAGGCCGCCCGGGCGACCTCCTGACCTAGGCCTTTCGGCTGAGGCAGCAACTGGCACGGCTGACCGGTGATGCCTGCTGCGGGGATCAGCGCGGCAGGCATCACCCGTCGGCGGCTGCCGCGTAGCCTCGGTTACCGCATTTGATTCGCTCACCCGTGGCCGCGCTCCTCCAGCGCGCGCAGGGCCTCGTCGAACGGCCGCTCCAGCCAGGCGAGGTGGTTGGCCTCGCCGTGATGGTGCGTCGTGAACTGGTCGGACCTCCGGACCGCGGTGTGCCGAACGTATTCGCGGGCACCCTCGACGAGGGTCCGGATGTAGCGGATGCCCTCGGGGTCGGTCATGGTCCAGTCGCCGCCGCAGGCGACGTAGACCGGCGAGGTATGCGCGAAAACCCGGCGACCCCAGTC
>JAWWPV010000345.1:0-4412 GCA_033854775.1 Trebonia sp. | reverse complement strand
CCGGGATAGACCTTCAGGGTCGCGTCCTTGACGATCTTCGAGGACAGCAGGGCCGAGGCGCCGATGGGCACGATCTGGTCGTCGTCGCCGTGGATGATCAGGGTCGGGACGTCGATCTTCTTGAGGTCCTCGGTGAGGTCGGCTTCGGAGGAGGCTTTGATGCATAGCCTCACAAGTTAGCTGCTCAACAGGCGTGGACCAGGGCGGACCCAGGGTCAGGCACGGATTACCCGGAGCCCGGCGTCCTGGAGGTCGCGCGCCTGGTCCTGGGGCAGCCCGCTGTCGGTGATCAGCGTGTCAATCTGGTCAAGGTCGCCGTACCGGAGAAGGCTGGCTACTCCGATCTTGGAGTGGTCGGCGAGGAGCACGGTGTGCTGGGCGATGGACAGCGTGGCGCGTTTCACGGCGGCTTCAGCCGGGTCCGGGGTGGTCAGGCCGTTCTCGGGTGATAGGCCGTTGGTGCCGACGAACGCTACGGTTACCCGCAGCCTGGACAGGGTGTCGAGCGCCCAGTCGTCGACGCACGCGAGGCTGCGCGGGCGGACCCGGCCGCCCACTGCGAGCACCGTGAGATTCGGGTGGCGGGCGAGCGTGCTGGCGATGTAGCCGCCGTTGGTCACGACAGTGAGACTGCAGTCAGCGGGCAGCACCGCGGCGAGGAAGCTGGTGGTGCTCCCGGCCTCGATGAAGGCGGACCCTTCCCCGGGCAGCTCGGTGAGGGCCGCGAGAGCGATGCGTTCCTTCTCCGGTCTCATGAGGTCGTGGCGGGCCTCGATCGGTGGCTCGAACGTCACCCTCTCGACCGGGATCGCGCCACCATGCACGCGCCGGATGAGACCGCGCTGCTCCAGATCTGCGAGGTCCCGCCGGATCGTCTCGCCGACCACGGCGAAACGGTCGGCGAGCGAGGTGACCGAGACCCGTTTTTCCTGCCGGATCAGGGCCAGGATTTCCTCCTGGCGCTCGTCGCTGAACAAGCCGGGCCGCCCGGTGTCGCGCTGCCGGCCGGTGCCGCTGGCCGTTGCGCCGTTGTCCAGCGGTCTTTCAGTGGGCAAGAGGTTCTCCCCGCGTCCGGGTGGACAGTAACGGTGCCTCGCTGATCTGCAGGCCGAGCTGCTGGGCTGGCTCCTCCGGGACCGGTGCCGCCAGGTCCGCGACAAGGTGTCCCGCGACCCTACTCGCCCAGGCCAGGTGATGCTGTAACGAAGCCGCAACGAGTGTTGACTTTACACTTATAGCAACTTAAAGTCACATCATCTTCAGCTAGACTTTCCGCCTGTAAGGCACTCTTGACTCGTCAAGTACTTGGTCAGAGCCTTCAAGCGTCAAACTGATTGCATGTGAGAATGAGTGAATTTCTGACTGGCTGGATCTGAGTAACCGGCCGGCCCGGGGGGCTGACGTGCGAGAAGACCCCGTCGATGAGGAGTGGAGCGTCACGAGGTTGACGGCGGACAGGGCTAGCCCGCGCGGTACCGAGGAGGAGCAGATCCGGGCAGGCGGCGCGAGCCATCGCGGTGGCTAGGGAGACTGGATGCGGGTCTCGAGGGATGACGTAATCTGCGGCGTCTCGGCGCCGATCGCGCGAGAACTGATGCGCCACTATGACTGTGCTCGCCCGGCAGGGATCGCATGCGGCATGCTGGGTCTCGGCCGGGCCACTGCCCGGAGCCGGCTGAGCGCGTTCGAGGTAGCGGGGTACCTGAAGCGGGATGATCCCGAATCTCCCGCGAACGGAGCTGGGTGGCTGACCACGATCTCGGGCCACGCGCTAGCGCACGCCAGTTTCGGGAAGCCCATCAGCCGGGTTACGGCCAGGCGGCATCTCGTGCAGGTCGCCGACCGTGCCCGCGCGTATAACGCGGATCCCGCCCGTCTGCTGAGCATCAGGGAGATCACGGTGTTCGGGAGTTACCTGGATCCGGCGGCCGGCTACCCGGGTGATCTCGATCTAGCCGTGTCCGTCGTACGCCGCGACAGCGACCGGGATCTGTACGTCCGGAAAGTACTCGCCTATGCGCGAGCAAGCGGGCGGCGCTTCGACGCCTTCCATGAGCTGCTCTACTGGCCTGCCCGGGAGCTTCGGATGGTTCTGAAGAATCGTTCGCCGGCGATCAGCATCACGGACGAGGACATCAGCCAGTTCACCGACTGCTTCGAGATCATCTACGCGGTCAGCGACGACCCGGACGCGATCCCCCCGCCACCCGACGCGACGGCCGAACGCACCTGAGGAAGGGCTATTCGGCGCCGATGACCTTGAAGTCCTGGTTGACGAAGACGTGGTGGGGCCAGTTGACGCCGATGTAGTGGACCTCGTAGTCGCCGTTGCTCAGCTGCACGACACGGTCGACGACGCCTCCCGGGTAAGCGGCCAGCGCGGCTTCTGTCGCCTTGGTCGCTGCCGTCCCGCTGACGATCGTCCCCGAGCCCTGACTGTAGTTCGCCGGGATCTGGCCGGCCTGCTTGGAGGTGGTCGGGGTGCCCTGCTGGAAGGGGATCACCGCAGCCGAGGACGCCGTGTATGCGTTGCCGGCCGGTTCCACAGTGACCTGGGTGGCGGTGATGGTCGTGCTGCTGGTCGTGCCCAGGACCAGGACGCTTTCCCCGGTGGTGATGGCGCTGGGCGAGGCCGGGCTGGCCTGCTTCTGGTAGGTGGTGGAGGACGCCTCCTTGACGGTTACCTTCTGGCCCGCTGATGTCGTCAGCGTGAAGCCCGAGGTGGACACGCTGTCGACCGTGCCGGCTGCTCCTCCTGCGGCCGGCCCGGACCGGGCATTGGATCCCCCGCCGCCGGATACGGGACCGGCAGCGACGCTGGTGCTGGCTGCGGCGGTGCCGCTGCCGGAGGTGGCGCTGACGATCCCGTAGGAACCGCCCGCGACCGCGATAGCGGCGGCGCCGACGATGATGGACCGGGTGAGTTTGCGCGAAGACATCTGCTGAGCTCCTGACGAGTCGGATACCCCTTATCTCTGAGAGTGGCAGTCGGCGCTGGAAGTGCCCTGGAAGTGATCTTGACGGCAGCCGAGAGGTTGCCCGGCACAGGCTGAGGCTTAGCTCTGAGGCTTTGCTGTGAACCGGGCAGCCCGGAGCATGCTTCCGCGGGAGAACCCGGCCAGGAAGCTGGCGATCGGCCCGGTCACCGCGGGATCTGCGGGGATGACGTGGCCGCCGGGATGCTCGAGGATCAGCGGGTCGGCGAACCGGTCGGCCAGCAGCATCGAGTCGCGCCGGGGCACGATCGTGTCGGCGCGGCCGATGACGTGGACGGAGGGGACGCTCACCTTGTGCCGCAGCAGGCCAGCGTGCTGCGGCATGGTGCTGGTGAACCCGCTGACCATGATGGCGAACTCGAACGGCGGGAACGAGGGCTCGGTGTCGCGCACCGCGGCCAGCAGCCCGGTCAGGGCGGCGCCCTGGCTGAACCCGAGGATCCCGTCGATGGGCGGCCCGGTGCGCAGCAGCCCGGCGGCCCAGTCGCGGCTGCGTTCCCAGCCGCGGAAGCCCTCGTGCCACCAGCCGAAGTCGCCCTCGGACAGCGAGGGCGCGTCCGCGTATATGAGTTCGATATTCGGGGGGATGGCGGCAGCGAGCGGTGCCATCTGGCGGCGCAGGATCGCGCCGGTGCCGTGGTAGCCGTGCAGGCAGAGGATGCGCAGATCTCTCACCTCCTACCTCCTTGCGGTCCGGGCCGGGATGGCCGGAATCGTGGCTGCTCAGGCGGCGGGTGACGGGGTGGGGCAGATGAGCGTCGCGCGGGCGAGGGTCAGCCCGGCGATGGTGAACCCGAGGTAGGCCGCGCTCGCGGTCTGGCCGAGTCCTGTCTTGGCCGCGCGGAGTGCGGTGACGGTGAGGTAGTACTCGTGCACCCCCGAGCCGGCCGGCGGGGCTCCGCCGACGTACCGGGACGTGCCCGCGTCCCCGGCCAGCTGGAATGCGCCGCTGGGCAGGTGCGGGTCGTCCGGCGTCCCGGCCCCGGCGGGCAGCGAGGTGGTGGCGGCGGCCAGGTCGGCCACCACCCAGTGCCAGAAACCGCTCCCGGTCGGGGCCTGCGGGTCATACATCGAGACGACGAAGCTTTCCGTTTCGGCGGGAAAGCCTGCCCACGACAACTGCGGCGAGATGTCCTGGCCGCCGGGCACTCCGAGCAGCTTCGACAGCTGCGGGAGAGGCAGTGGCTGCCCGTCGGTGACCGAGCTGCTGGTGAGCCGGAATGAGGGCACCGCAGGCAGGTAGGCGTACGGGCTGGGGCTGGACGGGGCGGCCGGGTGCGCGGTCTGGGAGGAAGTCATGGAAGAAGCCTGCCGCCCGCCAATGCATAAGTCCAATAAATAGCTAGTCTTGCAGCGATAATCTGCGTGCATGAGTGTTTCCCTGCGCCAGCTCGAATACTTCGTTGCCGTGGTAGA
>JAWWPV010000344.1:0-2655 GCA_033854775.1 Trebonia sp. | reverse complement strand
TCGACGAACGAGAGCATCGTGGACTTGATCGACGTGCGTCCCATCAGCCCCGGGGTCTCCTGCCGCCAGCGCAGCAGCACCGGCGACGAATGCTGCCGCGCGCTGGTGCCGAGCGCGCTGGTGGGAGGGGGCAGGGTGCCCCCCTTGAACAGCGGAGTCTCCCGGTTGGCCTGGTAGTCGCTCACGCCCTGGTGCCCGTCGGGGTTGTCCGTGGCGAGCCTGATGTCTGCCTGGTAGCGCTTCCCGACGGTGTCGCGCAGCCGCTTGACCAGGACGGTCATCAATACGGTCTTACCGCTGTTCTTCGCTCCGATCAGGCCGATCATCGGGCTCTTGGACTCGGCGAAGTCCGAAGGCAGCGCGGTGTGGCACTCTGGGCAGGCACGCAGGTTCGTCCGGCCGCCGCAGGTGGGGCACTTGGCCGGCCCGTTCACCCCCTCGGGCGGCGCGAACGAGCAGTACGTCTCCAAGGTGGACTTGGTCAGCTGCTCCCGCACCTTGTCCACTTCTTTCTTGCACTCGGCGGAACCCCGTCCGAGGCACTGGTACCACAGGCGGGAGACGTCGATCCGGTGGAAGCAGAACGGGCAAACCGCTGTCTGGGCCACTAGCTCTCCTTAAGGCTGGTAATAGGGGGGTCAATGAGCCGGGCCTGCCCGGCGACGACGAAGCACCGGACCCAGAACGGTTTCTTAATCGAACCTGGGACGGTCGCCTTGAACTCCGCCGGAGCGTCCAAGGACGGCAGCACGGTGTCGAGGATCGGCACGCCATCCGATGCCTTGAGGGGCATCACCGGCCCCTGGCAGGCGATCATCACTACCCGCGCGCCGTAGCAGGGCTGGTCGGCGGTGAACACCACCTTCTTCTTCCGGCCGCCGAGCGGGCCGACCGACGGCCCGGTGCTTGACACGCGGTACCGGATCTGCGGCTCCACGATCTGGGTGATGTCCGCGGACACGGGCGGCGACGTGAACGACTTTCCCGCGACCGCGATCACCGCGCGGACCTCGATATGGCACGGCCCGTTGCCGAGCGGGACCTGGAAGCCGCCTGTCGACCGGTACTGCCCCCGGTCGACGTTCCTGACGTCCTCCTCGCCGTCGACGCGCCAGCTCACCTCCGCGATCTGCGCGTTCGCCGGCCACTCCCACGACACCGTGGCGTAGTCGGCGAACGGCGTCACGGTGAGGTACCGCACGGGGTCAGTCACCGCGACCGTGGCGAGCTTGCCCACGACGATCCCGGCTCCGCCGATCGAGAACGGCACCAGACGGTGCACCCCGGGCGGCAGCACCGTCTCGAAGCCGGTTTCCCGGCCCGCCGGTGCGATGGTTCCGGTCACCTCGGGGCCGAGCGCCTTCATTTCTTCGAGAGAGACGGTTTTCCCGAACGGGAGCGTGTGTTCCCGTTCGGCCCGCACGATTTTCACGTCTGAGTTGTCGACAGGAACCCAGGTGACCCGCACCCGGATCACGCCGTCAGCGCCGAAGGGACGGGCCCGCAGGGTGGAGACCGGCCGGGCCTGGGCCCGGGGCGTGGCCGTGATGTGCTCGGTTACCGAGCGCAGCTCGCTGCCGTCCGGGCCGTGGTAGACGGCCGTCACCTCGAAGTGCTGCGGTTGCCCCTCGGCCAGCCCGGAAACCTGGGAGCCGCTGCCAGTCACCCGCACGGATGCCGGCGCGCCGCCTGGCCCGGTCCTGGTCACCCTGACCTCGGCGTCCGGATGCGCCGACCAGCGCAGCGCCACCGTGGCGGCGCCGACCTCGGCCGCCAGGCCAGACACCGGGGGCAGAGGCGTGATCGACACGGCCGCCGGACGCGAGCTCGGCCGCCCGTCGCCGAGCGCGAAGACCGCGTACTGGACTCGCCGCGCCACCGGGGCGTGGGAGTCCGCGCACGTGTCGCCGCGGTCACGGTACACCGGCTCGCCTTCCGATGGCGCGGTTAGCGGCCGTGCCTGCGGAGTCCGGCGGACCGCGTAGACAGTGTCTGGGTCGTGCCCGGCGGCGGGCCGCCAGAACAGCCGGACCGCGCCGCCCTCGACAGCCGCGCGGAGATCTGCGGGTGGCGGCAGTGGAACCACGGCGAGCTCGGTGGCCGCGTCCTCGGCGCTGATCCGCGCCGCGTCCTTGAGCAGCGCCTCGGCCCGCGCCTCGTCCAATGCCGCGAGCGCCGCCCTGGCGGCCCCGATCAGCTGGTCGAGCTGCTGCTGCGCGGCCTCGATCTGCTGTACCGCCTCGGCGCGGGTGCCGGCATCGGCGGGCAGCGACATGGCGGCGGCCCGCGCCTCGCGCAGCCGTCCGGCGGCGAGCATGTCGGGCACCTTGTTCGCCGTGCCGCCCTGGCCGCCGCCCTGCTCGGCGACCAGGACCGCGACGATGGCGGCGTCGCGTGCCTCGAGCCCGGCCTCGCGTAGCTCCTTCGCCGGGCGCCGCCTGGGCGGCGGGGGCGACCACGGTGCCGAGAGCGGCGAGGGCGAGCGGACCGGTCGTGCCGGCGACGACCGTCGAGCGCAGGCGGGAGACGGGACGGGGAGCGCGGTGCTTCGCGGGCAAGGCAGGACCTCACGGGAGCGGCCGCGACGGTGGGGGACCTCGCGGCGAGGCGGGGAGACGGACCGGGGTCCGCAGCGGGGGAGCGAGCGGGGGCGGG
>JAWWPV010000343.1:0-10371 GCA_033854775.1 Trebonia sp. | reverse complement strand
ACAGCCGGCCCGCAGCACCCGGAAACCGGGGCATAACGGGCGAACCGGTCGGGCTTCCCGGGCCGCCGCCCGGATGACCCGCGATCTCACTGGTCAACGGCACGCCAGGACCCGCCCGAGGCAAAGGCAAGACGCGGAACCAACGGCCCCCAGGACCACGGCACGCCCGGGACGGGCGACTTGTTAACAGGCGGACCGGAACACGGCGATCGTCGAGGAGCTGTTCCTGCCGCTGATCGCGGCGTACCGCCGGTAAACGGCTTCCGGTCAGTCCTTGGTGAGGGCCGGGCGCTTCGCCGGGCGGCGCGGCGCGGTTGCCGCGGCGACCGGCGGCTTCCAGGGGCCGCCGGTCATGAGCCGGCGGATGTACTCGATCGTGGCATCGATGATCTTGCTTGCCTGCCGGCGGTTGCCCGCGGAGGCGACCTCACGCGCGCCCTCGCCGATGATCGAGGTGAGCGAGGTCACGTACAGCCGGTCGAAGGAGGTCTCCGACAGGCGCAGCAGGGCGTCGTTCTGCACCAGCCACTCGTGCCCGCGCCGCCGCGCCATCACCTCGAAGCCGGGCGGGCTGTCGCCGGTGAGGAACAGCATCGCCAGGTCCCTGCGCTCCCAGCTGCCTTCCAGGTAGGCCCGCGCGCCGAGCGAGAACAGCTCGAACGAGTCGGTCACGCCCGCCCGCCTCGCCTGGGCGACGGCGCCGCTCGCGGCCTGGTCGTGCGCCGCCTGGTGCTCCTGCCACAGCGCGAAGTACAGCTCGCTCTTGCCGCCGAAGTGGTGATAGAGGCTGCCGACGCTGGACTTGGCCCGCCTGACCACTTCGGCGATGCTCGCGTCGGCGAAGCCCTGCTCGGCGAACACCTCGCGGGCCGCGTCGAGCAGCGCGCGCTGGGTCTCCGCGGTGCGCGCCCACTGCCAGGAGCCGGCGGCCTTGTCACGCGGCTGTCGTGGTGCTGGTTCCACCGGTTACCCCCGCCCGCTGTTTCAGAACTGGATTCTAAGAGTGTATCCAGTACCGCGACGGGGGTCAGCCGCTGACCGGGCGGATGCGGCCCGCGCCTATCGTGTCGATCACGTGCCTGCGGAACAGGTCGGGGGCGGGGAGCAGGGGCTTGTCTGCGGGCCAGGTCAGGTAGATGTCGCGGTCGGCGCCGTCGTCGAGGATCGGCAGGTAGAGGAGCGGGCCGGGGCCGGCGACCGGGGAGCCCGCGCGCGGGGCGGGGACGATGGCGACGCCGAGGCCCGCTGTCACCAGGCCGCGGACGTTGGACAGGTCGTCGCCCTCGAAGACGACGGTGGGCCGGAACCCCGCTGCGGCGCAGAGGTCGTCGCCCAGCTTGCGCAGCGCCGACGTGGGCCGCAGGCCGATGAACGGCTCGCGGGCGACCTCCGCCAGCCGGATGCCAGGCCTGCCGGAACCGTCAGAGCCGGCGCTGGCGCGTGGCCGGCCGACGAGCGGGTGGGTGGCCGGGAGGGCGAGCCGCAGCGGCTCGTTCCCGATCCGCTGCGTCCGCACGGCGAGGTCGCCGGGGCGGGTGGCCTCGGGGCGGGCCCTGAAGCGGCGGGTGCCGATCTCAAGGTCGGCCGCGCCGCCGTCGAGCGGCAGCCCGTGCAGCTCGTCGCGCGCGTTGGTCA
This sequence comes from Trebonia sp., assembly GCA_033854775.1. Lineage (GTDB taxonomy): Bacteria > Actinomycetota > Actinomycetes > Streptosporangiales > Streptosporangiaceae > Trebonia. The sequence continues at coordinate 8,736 of JAWWPV010000343.1, read as the reverse complement.
GCCGGAACCCGACGCCGGGATGCGCGGCACGGAAGCTGCCAAGGAGGTCGGGTACCAGCCAGGAGCCGAGGGACTGCTGGAACGCGACCGCCACCGTGCCGGTCTCCGGCGACAAGAACTGCGCCACGGCGTCAAGCCCGCCGCGCAGCTCCGCCAGCAGCCGGTCCACGTGCGGCTTGAACACCTCACCAGTGCGGGTCAGCCGCAGCGTCCGGCCGGAGCGCTCAAGCAGCGGCGTCCCGACCTGCGCCTCAAGGCGGGCGAGCGCCCGGGAAATCCCGGACTGGGTGACTACCTCAAGCTCACTCACCTCGGTCACCGTCACGCCCTCGGCGACCAGCTGGAACCAGCGGAGCGTTTCAGTATCCATATCCATGACTGTAGAGCATGAATTTATTGCCATAAGCTCATTGGACGCATAGATAGGAACTAGGTTCACTGGATGGTGATAGCGCAATCACAAATCCACGGACGGGAAGCATCATCATGACGAGCACGGTTTTGACCCGACTGCAAGAGATCCGCGAGTCCTACGCCCGGCGGCGCGCACTCTGGCGCGAGCTCTCGGCCTACACCACCGCCGGCGACCTGAACGACATCGAGGCCGCCATCGCCCGCAGCGACGCGGAGGCCGACCCGGCGACCCAGGAGATCCGCCGCTTCCTCGCCGCCCAGCGCAACGTGGCCGAGCACGCGTAACGCCGGCGCACGGACGGCGCCCGGCCGTGCCGGTGCTGGATAACCGAAGGCTAATGCCAGCGGAAGCGCCAGGTGGCGAACGCGCAGCCCGCCGCGGTCCAGGCAAGCAGGACCAGCAGGTCAGTGGCCGGGGCGTGGGCGACCGGGGTGTAGCCCTGCTGGAGGATCTGGGCGAGGGCGCGGACCGGGAACAGGCCGACGACCGCCGACAGCCAGTGCGGGACGGGGAACGTCGGGTCGAAGATGCCGGACATGATGGCCAGGGGAAGGTAGCAGGCGTTGGCGATCGGGGACGCCGACTCGGCGCTGCCGGCGACCGAGCTGAGCGCGAGGCCAAGGGCGCCGAAGCAGAGGACGCCGAGGACGAGGCCGCCGGCGAGCTCTGGCAGGCCGCTCGCGCGGGGGACCGCGCCGAAGGCGAACCCGCCGATGGCCACGATGCACGCGGTGATCGCCAGCGTGGTGGCGGCCGTGCTGCCGAGGACCCCCGACAGGTAGGCGCTCGCGGGCAGCGGCGTGGTCCTGATCCGCTTCAGCACGCCGTCGTGCCTGAGCGTGGCGAGCTTCGTGCCGAGGTTCACGAAGGCGGCGACGATCACGCCGAACGCGATGATCGAGGGGACGAAGATCATCTGGCCTTCGACGTGGGTGCCTGGCAGGTACCCGGTGGCGGTGGTCGAGCCGATGAGCAGCAGCAGGGCGATCGGCAGCGCGAAGGTAAAAAGCGCGTACTCGGCGCTGCGCCAGAACGAGCGCTGTTCAAGCAGCGCCTGGCGGAAGGCCAGGCTGACGGTCCGGCTCAGTTCGTGCCTCCGGTAACGGCGGGTACGGGGGGTCGTCTCCCCGGCGGGCAACTGACGAGCTGCAGGTAGGCGTCCTCCAGCGTCGGGGTTTCTACGGACAGGTCGTCGAGGTCGCCGAGGTCGTTCGCGGCGGCCCAGCCGAGCAGCTCGCGGAGCGCGGTCGCGGAGTTCTCCGTCTGGCAGACCGCCACCTCGCCGCTGACCACGACATCGAGGCAGGCGGGTGGCGCGAGGGAGCCATCGCGCACTCGTTCGGGAGCTGAGAATTTGATCTTCGTCTTTACCGCGGCCTGCTTGGCGACATGCCGTACCGTGCCGGCGACCTGGATGCGGCCGCCTTGCAGGATCGCCACCCGGTCGGCGAGGCGCTCCGCCTCGTCGAGGTAGTGGGTGGTGAGCACGATCGTCTTGCCGAGCGCGCGGAGGTTCTCGATCGCCGCCCAGCAGCGGCGCCGCGATTCGGGGTCGAAGCCGGTCGTCGGCTCGTCGAGGAAGATCAGGTCCGGGTCGCCGGCCAGGGCGAGTGCCAAGTCGAGCCGACGGCGCTGCCCGCCGGACAGGCGGCGTACCTGGACGTTCCTGTCCTGGGTGAGCTCTACGACCTTCAGCAGGTCTTCCAGGTCCCGCGGGTTCCTGTAGTAGCCGCGCCAGCTGTCGATCAGCTCCGCCACCCGGGCCTGGCGCGGGAAGCCGCATTCCTGCAAGACGATGCCGATCCGCTCGCGGAGCCTGGCCGACTGCGCCTTCGGGTCCATGCCGAGGACGCTGACCGTGCCGCCGGTCCGATGCCTGAATCCCTCGAGGATCTCGACGGTGGTGGTCTTGCCGGCGCCGTTGGGGCCGAGGAGGCAGAAGACCTCGCCCGTCCTGACCTCGAAGTCGACGCCCTTGAGTACCTGGCGGTCCGTGTAGCTCATCGTGAGGCCGGAGACCTCGATCGCGATGCTCATGGGCGCTCCTCGCTGTTCAGGTACTGGGGCGGGACGAGGGCGTGCAGCAGCGCGTCGACCGCGGTCTCCTGCGCCAGGCCCGGCGGGATCGCCGCGCCGTAGGGGTCGGAGTGGCGGTGCCTGGCGAACCAGGTCAGCGTCTCAAGGACCAGGCGCGCGGTCGCCGCGGTGTCCGGCGTCTGGCGCAGCTTGCCGACCTTGGCGCGGTGGTCCAGGTAGCGGGTGAGCGCGTCGAGGACGGGGCGGCGCAGGCCCGTGTTGAGCAGGTCGGCGAGCTCGGGCAGCTCGCGGGCGGAGCGCTCGATCATGTCGGCGGCCCGGGCGGTCTGCTCCTCCAGGGTGAACAGCTCGCGGATGATCAGCTGAAGCTCGCCTGCCGGGTCGCCTGGGTCGGCTGGGTCGTCGGGGCGCAGTGCCTCCGCGAGGGCGCCGAACGGGACTTCCGCGGCTACGAACTCGCGTGCCTGGCAGATCATCTCCGCTAGGGACGGCGCGGTCAGCGGGAACTCGCCGCCCGGGTCGTCTTGCCCCGGCACCGGCTCAAGCAGCAGCGCGTGCCTGATCGCCAGCACGAACAGGCCTTCCTTGCCGTCGACGTAACGGTAGAGGGCCGCCTCGGAAAGGCCTACCTCCCGTGCGACGTCGCTCATGCGCGCCGAGCGGTAGCCGTCCCTGGCGAACACCCGCACCGCGGCGGCGATCACCTCGGGAAACCGCTGGTGAGCGCTCCGCTTGGTTGTCATCGACGTGAGTATATGGGTAAGTGAGCCGATCACTTACAAAGTGCCAGCAGATCACCCGTTAAGAAGTTGTTTGTCCACGAGGTCCGGTTCCCGCAGGTCAGCGCGCCTCGGCGGTGCGGGGTGGAGGATAATGACGCGCGGGTATCCCCTACCGTGAGGGTGGTCACTGGCGGATGGAAACGCTTACCGGCCCGCTGATCGGGTCGCTGGCTAGCATCGTGGGCGCGGAGCATGTCCTGACCGGGGACGCGGCCGCCGGGTACGCCGTCGACTGGACGGGGCGGTTCCGCGGGCATGCGGCCGCCGTCGTGCGGCCCGGGGACACCGCCGCTGTCGCGGCGGTGCTCGCCCTGTGCCGCGACGCCGGGGTGCCCGTCGTGCCGCAAGGCGGGAACACCGGGCTGGTCGGCGGCGGCGTGCCGCTGCACGGCGAGGTGGTGCTCAGCCTCGCCAGGCTCCGCGACCTTGCGCTCGTTGACCGGGAGGCGTCTCAGGTCACGGCGGGCGCGGGGGTGACACTCCAGCGGATCGCGGACGCCGACCCCGGCCTTGACCTGGGGATCCAGATCGCCAGCAGGGAAAGCGCGACCGTCGGCGGTGCGGTGGCGACGAACGCGGGCGGGGTGCGGGTACTGCGCTACGGGCCGATGCGCGCGCAGCTGCGCGGCATCGAGGCCGTCCTGTCCGACGGCACCGTCGTGTCGCACCTGGCCGGGCTGACCAAGGACAACACCGGTTACGACTACCCCTCGCTGCTGGCGGGCTCTGAAGGCACCCTGGCCGTGATCACCCGGGCGCGGCTCCGCCTGGTCCCGCGCGTGCGGGACGCCGTGACCGTGGTCATCGGGGTCGGCGCCCTTTCCGAGCTCCACGCGCTGGCCCGGCAGGCGGTCGCGGCGGTGCCCGGGCTGATCTCCGCTGAGTTCTTCACGTCGGCGGGACTTGACATTCTCATCGCGCACGCTGGCCTGGTGCCGCCGCTGCCCTCGGCGTCGCCGGCGTACCTGCTGCTTGACGCGGCCGGTCCCGGCGCGCTCGACGACCTGGCGGAGGTGATGGGCGGCCTTCCCGCCGCCGTCGGCGAGTCCGCCGCCGACCGGCGGCGGCTGTGGTACTACCGGGAACGCCATCCGGAGGCGGCCGGGTTCCTCGGCGTCCCGATCAAGCTCGACGTCTCGGTGCCCGCCGCGCACTGGGTGCGGCTGGCGTCCGAGGTGGCCGCCGTGGTCGGCGCGGTGGATCCGGGGGCGCGGGTGATCACGTTCGGGCACGTCGCCGACGGCAACGTGCACGTGAACATCGTTCCCACCACGGCGGCCGACGGGCGGCACGAGGACGCGGTGTTCTCCTTCGTCGCGTCGCTCGGCGGCTCCATTTCCGCCGAGCACGGCATCGGCGCGCTGAAGGCGCCATGGCTGCACTTGGCCCGCACCGAGGCCGAGCGTTCGCTTTTCGCCAGGATCCGCGGCGCGTTCGACCCGTCGGGCACGCTGAATCCGCACGTGCTGCCGTGGTTATTCGTCGCCGCTGGAAGGTAAAACCACCACCCGTTCGGGATGCGAATCTTTTTCTTCCGAACGAGTGCGTGGCTCCGCCTCTTTCGCAACGCTACTCCTCCGTATTCTCCGTGCTGGTCATGGAGTCATCCTCGAACAGGCAAAACGGATGCCCGGCTGGGTCGAGCATGACCCGGACATCTTTCTGCGGCTGGACGTCGGCCAGGATCGCGCCGGCGGCAAGGGCCCAGCGCACTGTTTCATCCAAGTCGCCAACAGCGATATCCAGATGCTGGGTCGCGTTCTGCCCGTCATCAGCAGCGGGCCATACGGGCCGGGTGAACTTCGCCTCGTACTCAAAATTGAGAGTTGGGCCGTCCTGGCCGGCCGGCGGTCGTACCTGAGCCCAGCCGTCCTCCGGCGGCATCCCAGGCCGGGCCGGCTCGCTTGCCGTGACAGGCCAGCCCAGGAGTTGCGCGTAGAACGCGGCGAGATCACGCGGCGCCGGCGCGCCGATCGTGACGGACGTCACCGCCATTGCCGGGCGACGGACCATGTCATCCTCCAAGCCACCGCATCAGGGGCCTCGCTCGCTCCCCGTGTGCCGTTGGGCCGACTATAGCCAAGTGCCATTTTTACCCATCGTCTGACCTGCTGTTACGTCTTGCGGAGGTGAAAGCGCCCTGGCCGTACGGGGTGGCAACGGCCAGGGCGCTCGCCTACGAGGCCAGGCGTCACGCCGCGCCTAGCACCTTCTTGAACAGCGCCTCGTTGGCCTGCGCCTGGGCCGGGGTCAGCGCGCAGGCGAGGCGCAGCAGCGCGGTGCCGTCCAGGTAGTCGTAGCCGTCCCCGAACGGGCACGTGAACGCCTGCACGTACGTCTCCCGCGCCTTGGCGTAGGCGGCGTTCGGGAACACCTCGATGCTGCCGCCCTCCCAGTTGATCTTGGACGTGTACTCGTGCTGGCGGCCGAGCAGGTGGTTCGGGTCGGTCGCCCCCGTGTAGGCGGTGATGTTCCCGATGCCCATCCGCTGCGCGATCTGGCTCGCGGTCAGCGCGGGCCGCGCCTGGGTGGTTGTGCTTGCCGTGGCCGCACTGCCGCTGCTGCCCGAGCTGCACGCGGCCAGCGTGACGGCTGCCAGGGCCGCACCCGCTGCCAGTACGTTCTTCATGGTCCCTCCGTCACGCTCCGGCAGCCAGCTCGGCCCAGACGATCTTGGCCCGCGCGTCAACCGCCTGCCAGCCCCACCGGCCACGCGTCAGCGCATCGACCAGTTGCAGGCCGCGCCCGTTCTCAGTATCGCTGCGCGCCCGCCGTGGCGCGGGGAATCCGGGGGCCTGGTCCCAGACCTCGGCAAGCACCCGCAGCCCGTCGCTGAGCAGCCGCAGCCGGACGACGGCCATCCGCCCGCCGACGTAGACCGGCTCGCCCGTAAGCGCGGTGGACGCCTGTACCGCGTTCGTGACCAGCTCGGAGACAACGACCTGGCAATCCCCGGCCAGGTCGTCCAGATGCCACCCCGGCAGGACCGCCCCGACGTGCGCGCGGGCGCTTGCGGGCGCGGTGGTGAGCGCGCCCAGGGGCGGCATGGCGCTCACCAGCGGCCACCGGGCAGCGGAGCCGTTCGCCAGGGCACTGGGGATGATCACGGTGCGTCCGCAGCCGGAATGACCTGCCTGGCGGGCACGTGCAGCCACTCCATCTGGTTCTTGGACCTAAGTTCGCACTGCTCGTGGCATACCCGGCACTCGGCGCGGATCGGGTAGTGCACCTTGCGCAGCAGATCGGCTGGCTTGCCGCCGTTCTTCTGGACGTAGGAGCCTGGCACCGGCATGGCGATGTGACGGGCGGAGTCGGTGACGTAGCCGATGCCGGTCATCGTGCGGTCCCCGGATAGTCGTTCATCAGCTCGCCCAGCTCGTCAGGATCGTCCACGCGCATGATGTGCCCGATCTGACCGTGCGGGGCCGACCAGTAGCCCTGCTCGTCGTGGCCGATCATGAAGTCGTCGCCCCAGAGCAGCCGCAGGCACCCGAGCGCCTGCTCGATGTCCTCAGCCTGCGGCGGTGCGTCGTCCATCTGTCACTCCCGTAGGTAGCGGTCAGAGTGACAGACAACGTAAGGCAGGATGCAGCGCGTAACTTTCCTGGGGGAAAGTCCGCCCGAATTCGTTCAGAACAGTTCAGCGTTCCCGTCAGATGAGGCCCATGCGCCACGCGAGGCCGCGCAGCTCGCGGCCTCCCGCCTTGCGCCGCGCCTCGTCAAGCATGCTCCGGACCAGCTCCCGCAGCAGCGGGTTGCCGAGCACCTGCGCCGGGGACAGTGCCTCAGCCCGGCGGAACGCCGCGACGGCCCGCGCGTCCTTGCCCTGCATGGCCAGCGCCCGGCCTACCTCCATCGCCAGCGCCCCGCGCCGGTTGTTCGACGCGAGCGAGCGCGGCTCGACTACCGAGGCGTACTCAAGCGCCCGCTCCGCGTTCCCCGCCTCCACCGCGAGGCTGGTGCGCCACACGCCCACATTGCTGACGCCGAATAGCTCGAAGGCGTCAGGCTCGTCACCAAGCCGCTGTGCGACCGTCGCCGCCTCAGCGCCGTGGTCGTCGGCGCCCGCGTGGTCTCCGTCCACCGCACGCGCCAGAGCAGCAGACAGGTGCAGCATGCCGTACACCTCGGCGGCCATCCGCGACTGCCCCGCCAGGTGCTCGAACCTGCTGGCCGCCTGGGGCATCACCATCAGCGCGCGCGGCTTGTTCGCGGACGACCGGGCGTGCGCCATCCCGTACGCCGCCGCTGCCTCCCATACCGGGTCGCCCAGCAGCGCGGCGGCCTGCCTGCCCCGCTCGCCCGCGACCCAGGCAAGGTCGGGCTGCGACGCGTACCGCAGGGTGATCACCGCCATGGCGGTCGCAGGAATGAGCAGCCGCAGCGCTTCTTCCCGGCCGGTGCCGGCCGCCGTGGCTGCCCGCACCTCAAGCTCACCGATCAGCGCGGGCAGAAGCGGCAGCAGCTCGTCGTACCGCGACCAGCGCAAGGCTGAATCCGCCTGGTCGTTGAGGGCGCGCAGCACGGGAACGGGCCGCGCCGGGATGTCCGGCGGGTCGTCGGGCGAGGTGTCCAGCAGCACCATGCGCAGCGGCATCAGGTCCCACGCCCGGCGGCCCGCCTGGATCTCCGGGACTGGCTCGCCGAGCAACGTGTCCGCCGAGACGCCCAGCACCTCAGCGAGCGACGCGATGTCGGCGCGCTTGTCGAGCGGGATGCGCCCGTTCTCCACCTTGGACAGCCAGGACTCCGAGTGACCGACCAGCCCGGCGGCCTGGGCCAGCTTGAGCCCCTTCGCGCGCCGCGCCCGCCGGACGGCGAGCCCTATGCCCTCGTGCTCCGCGCTAGCATCCATGCCGACCCTGCCCCGTGTCATGAGAACCTTCGCAAGTCCCACGATAGCGCGGCAGGGTCAGCTTTTATCTTCACCCGCCTGCGGCAGGTACGGCCGGACCAGCCCGGCCACCCCTGGCCCGTGATACGCCGAGATGCCCCGCCAGCCTGGGAAAGCGTGGGGCATCCGCCGCAGAGCGCCCGATGCCCCGCCGACTTGATACGCGAGCGGGGCACGTCATGCGCGGCCGGTCACCTGCGCCACGGCAGCAGGCGGACGAGCACGGCTGAGGTCAAGGACCTCGGGGAGGACGGGGCTGGCCAGGATCGACTCCGGGTCCCGCAGGTCGGCCTGGATGTAGGCGGTGCGGCCCTCTGGTGAGCTGGTGAGCAGCGCCCGCGCATGCGCCAGGACGAGGTGTCCATTCACGGGGGGCCGTGAGCTGGTGTCAGTTGATGGCGGCGAGTGGCGGTAGCCAGGGCTTTCCCTCGATGGCGGCGCGGATGGCGTCGAGTGCGGTGGTGCCGTGGGCGGCGGCGGTGTCGAGGTAGCTGCGCAGGCGGCACCAGCGGGAGAGCGTGCAGAGGCTGTGCCTGTAAACGGTAACGGCCTGGTGCCTATTGGCCGCCTTGGCCCCGCGTTCGCTGACGTTGTTAGTCCAGCTCACG
>JAWWPV010000342.1:0-4739 GCA_033854775.1 Trebonia sp. | reverse complement strand
GGCGCGGGGCGCTGCCGCCCGCGCCTGACGTGCACGTCGACCTGCACACGACCGAGATCGCGCACCGGTACGCGCGCGTGCACGCGAGGTCGGAGCTGCCGGCGCCGTCGTACCGGCGGGCGCTCTGGACGAGCCTGTGGCGCGCTTTCTCCCCGCCGCCGCAGGACTGGCCCCTCGCCGTCTGCGACTACCGCTCCACCGACGACGCCGAGGGGGGCACCCCGAACCTGCCGGTCGAGCTCCGCCCGGTCGCCTACTTCCGCTGACCGCCCACCGCGGCCAGCGGGTCCCGGTGTCGGTAACGTTGGCCTCGCGGTGCATCCACGCACCCGCCCGGCGCGGCGAAGGGGACGACGATGAGCGACGCGGAAGCGGCACAGGCCGATGGCGTGATCACCAAGGCGAGCCCGCGGACGGTCGCGGAGACCGCGGCGCGGTTCACGGGGCTCGCGAAGGCGAAGGGCCTGCTGGTGTTCGCCGTCATCGACCAGGCGGCGCAGGCGCGCCAGGCGGGCCTGGAACTGCGGGACACGGTGCTCGTGATCTTCGGCAACCCGGCGGCGGGCACGCCGGTCATGGCGGCCGCGCCCCTCTCCGCGCTTGACCTGCCGCTCAAGTTCGTCGTCTGGGACGACGGCGGCGTGGCGAAGGTCTCCTACGTCTCACCTGAGGCCATCGCCGCCCGCTACGGCCTGGACGCCGCCCTGGCCGTGAACCTGGCCGCCATCGGCCCGCTCACCGACGCCCTCGTCGCCTCCTAGGGGCTTAACGTGCTCCTGTCCGCCGAGCGGTCCGTGCTACTGCTTGTTGACCTACAGCAGCGGCTGATGCCCGCCATCCACGACGGCGACGCCGTCGTCACCAGGGCCGTCCGGCTCGCCGAGGCGGCGGTGCTGCTCGACGTGCCGGTGCTCGCCACCGAGCAGTACCCGGCCGGACTCGGCCCGACCGTCGGGCCCCTCGCCGGCTATCCCCGCGCGACCATGGCCAAGACGACGTTCTCCGCGGCCGCGGATCCCGGCTTCCATGGGCTGCTGCCCGCCGGGACCCGCGAAGTCGTCATCGCGGGCTGCGAGACCCACGTCTGCGTGCTGCAGACCGCCCTGGACCTGCTCGGCTCGCGGCACCGCGTCATCCTCGCCGCCGACGCGAGCGGGTCCCGTACCCCGGCTGATCACGCGGCGGCCATCGACCGCGTCCGGCAGCACGGGGTCGAGGTCGTCACCTCGGAGATGGTCCTCTTCGAGTGGCTCAGCGACGCGCGCCACCCGAGCTTCCGCCAGGTGCACAAGCTGCTGAAGTGAGCCGGCCGCAACCTCGGTCACACCACTTATTAGGATTTCGCCGGCCCTAGTTGGCGCGGCGCGACTGCCGCGCTACTAGCCTGGCCCCATGGCTGCGCTGCACAGGCAGGTGCCCGAGGATGAGTCGGGCATCGAGCTGGACATCAACCCGGTGTACTTCCGGGAGAAGAGCTGCGAGATTCCCCGGTACCGGCTGCCGGAGCACGGCGTGCTGCCGCGCACCGCGCTGCAGGTCGTCAGGGACGAGCTCATCCTCGACGGCAACGCCAGGCTGAACCTGGCGACGTTCGTCACCACGTGGATGGAGCCAGAGGCCGAGCAGCTCATGGCCGAGTGCTCACCCAAGAACATGATCGACAAGGACGAGTACCCGCAGACCGCGGAGCTCGAGCACCGCTGCGTGAACATCCTCGGGCACCTGTGGAACGCCCCGCACGAGCAGGCGGTCGGCTGCTCGACCACCGGGTCGAGCGAGGCGTGCATGCTCGGCGGCATGGCGCTGCTGTGGCGCTGGCGGGCCAAGCGGCGCGGCGCGGGCCTGGACACGGCCAGGCCGAACCTCGTCATGGGCAGCAACGTCCAGGTCTGCTGGGAGAAGTTCTGCCGGTACTGGGACGTCGAGCCCAAGTACGTGCCCCTCGTCCCCGGCCGGTACCACCTGGGCGTCCCTGAGGCGGTCGCCTTGTGTGACGAGAACACGATCGGCGTCGTCGCGATCATGGGCTCCACGATGGACGGCTCGTACGAGCCGGTGGCTGAGCTCGCCGCGGCGCTCGACGCGCTGGCGGCCACGCCGGGCGCCCCGGACGTGCAGATCCACGTGGACGCGGCGTCCGGCGGGTTCGTCGCGCCGTTCCTCCAGCCGGAGATCGAGTGGGACTTCCGGCTCAAGCGCGTCGCCTCGATCAACTCCTCCGGGCACAAGTACGGCCTGGTGTACCCGGGCGTCGGGTGGGTCATCTGGCGCGACGAGGAGCACCTGCCCGAGGACCTGATCTTCAAGGTCAACTACCTCGGCGGGGAGATGCCGACGTTCGCGCTGAACTTCTCCCGGCCAGGCGCGCAGGTCGCCGCGCAGTACTACAACTTCCTGCGCCTCGGCTACTCCGGCTACAAGAACGTCCAGCAGACCGCGCAGGACATCGCCTTGTACCTGTCCGGCGAGATCGGCAAGCTCGGCCCGTTTGAACTGCTGTCCGACGGGTCCGACCTGCCGGTCTTCGCGTTCAAGCTGCACGACGACGTGGACAAGTACTCGGTGTTCGACATCTCCGAGCGGCTGCGGATGCGCGGCTGGCAGGTCCCGGCCTACACGTTCCCCGAGAACCTGACCGACATGGCGGTCATGCGGATCGTCATCCGCAACGGCTTCTCCATGGACCTGGCCAACCTGCTGCTCGAAGACATCAAGGTGCACCTGCGCATCCTCGAGCACAACCCGCAGACCCAGATGCCGCCGGAGCTCCAGAAGAAGCGCGAGTCCTTCGCCCACTAGCAGGCAAGCCAGCCTGCTAGTGGGTCAGCGGCTCATCACCAGGCCGAGGAGGTGCTCGCGGTAGCGGGCGAAGGCCGGGTCGGCCTTCGTGGTGATCTGGTCGCGCGGGCGGGCCAGGGTGATGTCGACGATCTCGGTCACCACGCCGGGTGACTTCGATACCGTGACCACGCGGTCGGCCAGGTACACGGCCTCGTCGATGTCGTGGGTCACGAAGACGACGGTGACGCCGAACTCCTGGCGGACGCGCAGGATCAGGTCCTCAAGCTCGAAGCGGGTCTGCGCGTCCACCGACGCGAACGGCTCGTCCATGAGCAGCAGGTCCGGCCGGTAGGCGAGCGACCTGGCGATCGCCACCCGCTGCTGCATGCCGCCGGAGAGCTGCCACGGGTAGCTCCGGCCGGCGTCGGCGAGCCCGACCGAGGCCAGCACCTCGGCCACCCGCTGCGCACGCTCCGCGCGCGGCACGCCGCGGACGCGCAGCGGCAGGTCCACGTTGCGCGCCACGGTCAGCCACGGGTACAGGGACCGGCCGTAGTCCTGGAAGACCACGCCGATGCCGGGCGGCACCGAACGCAGCGGCGCGCCCTCGAACAGCGCCTCACCGCTCGTCGGCTGCGCCAGCCCGGCCAGGGTGCGCAGCAGCGTGGTCTTGCCCGCGCCGCTCGGCCCGACCACGCAGGCGAACTCGCCGCGCGCCACGTCGAACGTGATGTCTTGCAGTGCGACCTTCGGCCCGGCCGCGCTCGGGTACACCTTCCGCACCTGGCGCAGCGACACGACCGGCGTGCCCGCTTGCTCAACGTCGGTCGCGGTGACCTCAGGCTTTGGCGTCATGGCCGAGCTCCCTCCACGGCGCGGGCGCCGTAATGCCAGTGCAGGACGCGGTTCTCGGCGGCGACGAACAGGAGGTTCGCGACGATGCCGATGATCGCGAGGACGATGATCCCCGACCACATGCCCACGTAGTCGAAGGACTGCTGCGCGTTGACGATGTAGTAGCCGATGCCGTCGGTGGAGGCCTCCCATTCGGACACCACCATGAGGATGATGGCGACCTGGAGGGAGTTGCGCAGCCCGGCGACGATCTGCGGGGCGGCGGCGGGCAGCACGACGCGGAACACGTTCCCGAGCGGTGACACGCCGAGGACCCGGGAGGTGTCAAGCTTGACCTGGTCGACGCCGCGCATGCCGTCCAGGGTGTTGAGCAAGGTCGGCCAGAGGGCGGCGAACGCGATCAGCACCACCTTCATCGTGAAGCCGATGCCGAACAGCGTCATCGCGGCCGGCACGAGCACCGGGGCCGGGAGCACGTACAGGAAGTAGATGTACGGCGAGGTCGCGTCCCGCAGGTAGCGCAGCGACCACAGCAGCGCGCCGATCCCGATCCCGACCAGGCCGGCGATCACGTAGCCGACCAGCAGGTGCTCAAGCGACGAGCCGAGCTCGGCGCGGGCCGGGCCGGTCACCCACTGGGTCCACAGCGCCTTCAGGATCGACGACAGCGGCGGGAAGTACAGGCTTTTGGAGCCGGCCGACCAGAACCACCAGATGAGGAACAGGACCGCGAACAGCCAGACGCGGGTCAGCGCGCGGGCGGCCGCGGTGTTCGCCGCACGCGCCGCCAGCCCCGGGCTCGCCACGCTGCTCAAGCTACGAGACGACAAGGGTCAGCCCCTTACGTTCGGAATACCCCCGGCTGCGACCTTCCGCCTTCGCGGAGCGCTGGGACTCGTGCCAGTGCAGCACGTAGCGCTCGGCCACCGTGAACGTCCCCGCGAGCAGGACACCGAGTATCCCGGCGGCCACGATGTAGGCGTACATGACCGGGTACGCGCTCGGGCCGGCGTTCTCGGCGACAAGGATGCGCTCGCCGACGCCGGTGCCGCCGCCGATCAGCTCGGCGATGATGTCGACGATCAGCGCGACCGCCACGGCGA
>JAWWPV010000341.1:0-7825 GCA_033854775.1 Trebonia sp. | reverse complement strand
CGCCCGATGAGGGGCGATCACGTCTTCGGGGTAGATCGCCTCCGGCGGAGTCAGATATCAGAACTGTCGGGATGGGTGCGGTCACAGCGGCGTGAGGATCATCAGGATCTCGTCTCTGGTGTCGTCGGGGGCAAGCCGGAGCTTGCCCGGCCAGCGGCCTACTTCCCGCCAGCCGAGCCGGGCGTAGAAGTCTTCGAGGCCTGTTCCCCCGCGGGCCGCGAGGTGGAGTTGCTCGAGACCCATTTCGTCCCGGGCGACTTGCCGGAGCCGGCGCATCAGGGCCGACCCGATGCCCTGGTCGCGGTGTTCGGGCTGGGTCTGCAGGTGGTTCACGGTTCCCCAGTGGGCGATGAGGGGACTCGGATCGCGGCTGAGGACTACCCATCCTGCGAGCGTGCCGTCGCTGCGGGCGAGCAGTATGCGGCTTCGCTGCCATTCGAGGCCGCCAGCGAGGGTATCGACTGCCGGGGCGACGTGGCTGGCGTTGACCGGGGGAAACGGGAATCCCGCGGCGCCGCCGGCATTCGTGACCGCTATCCAGCACGCGGTCAGCTCCTGCCTGGCCGCTGGATCGGCGTCGCCCGGGTGCGTGAGCTGGATGATGTCGGGGCCGTGGCGGGTCGTCATGGACCGACTGTTTCACGTTGGGGTGTCATTGCCTGTTTCCTTGCGGCTTATCTCAGCGGCGTAGGCGGCCCAATCTCCGGCGGATGCTCGCTGCCAGGCGACGGCGACGGTGATGTGGATGCCGAGCAGGCGGGCCAGGACGGCGGCGAGCAGCTGCCGGACGAGGCCAGCGAGGGGCTCGGGCTCCCCTGACCACCCAGCCGTAGGACGGGATGTAGTTGCGGACGAGCCCGAGGATCATCATCACGACGTGCTCGGACACGCTGATGCTGTTGGAGTAGGTGACCTCGGCGACAGTCATCCCGGCCTCGCTGTGCCCGGCGCCTTCAAGGAACCGGCGCAGCCCGAGTTCCCCGGACACGCTGCCGAGCAGCTGCCCGGGGGTGAAGTCGAGCGCCTGCGGGGCCGGTGCCGTCTGGCCGCCGGGATAGGACGTGATCTGCGGAATGCCGTCGCGGGCGTAGGACTTCGGGTACCCGTCAACCGGGTCGTCGTACAGCACGCACAGAACCTTCGCCACGGGGGGCATCCTCGTGGCCGTGCGCGCCGCCAGCGCTTGGCGGTTGAGCATGGCGGGATGTCCTCGTCACTGTCCGGAACTCGCGCCAAGCACGTCCGCCGGGCGTACTATGCAATCGTTCGCATTTGGCGGTTCGTGGCCGTCGCGCTGCGGGCAAGGCACCACCGGGCCCTGGCCCGCCTGAGCCACAGCGTCCTTGCGGGTGATCGTCAATCGGAGGGTCAGGGCATGACGGAAAGCGGTGTGGCCGCTGCCACTGAAGTGACGCCGACGTCCGGGCGGGGGTGGTCGGCCTTTATCGGCGGCTCCTGGGCCGGCCCGTCCGGGGCCGGGGACACGTTCATCGTCGATGAGCCCGCCACGGGCTTGCCGCTCGCTACGGTGGCCGCGTCGGACGCGGCGACCGTCGCGGCTGCAGTCGCCGACTCACGGCGTGCGTATGAGCAGGCGTGGCGGGGGACAACGCCGCGTGAACGGTCGGCGTACATGCGGGCAGTGGCGGCGGTGATCCGCGACCACGCCGAAGAGCTGGCCGAGCTCGAGGCGCGTGAGGTGGGCAAGCCGCGGAGGGACGCGCTGCGTTTCGACGTCTCCTACAGCTCAGCGGCGTTCGATTACTACGGGGGCCTGGCCGAGACGCTGCACGGGGAGGTCATCGATTCCGGGCCGATTGAGGCGCGGGTGAAGTACGAGCCCTACGGGGTGGTCGCGGCGATCCTGCCATTCAACTGGCCGCCGCTGCACTTCAGCAAGAAGACCGCCCCGGCCATCGCGGCGGGGAACACGGTCGTGATCAAGCCGGGGGAGCAGGCCCCGCTGGCCGTGCTGCGGCTCGTCGAGCTGGTCAACCAGGTCCTGCCGCCGGGTGTGGTGAACGCGGTGACGGGTCCGGCCGCCGGGCCGGCGCTCACCGCCAACCCGGTGGTAGAGCGGATCACGTTCACCGGCGCGACGAGCACCGGCCGCACGGTGCTACGCGCCGCGGCTGAGAACCTCACCTACGCGACCATGGAGCTGGGCGGGAAGAACGCGCTCATCGTGCTGGATGACGCCGACATGGGCACGGCGGTCGGCGTCGCGGTCGAGGGCATGTTCTACAACCAGGGCGAGGCGTGCACGTCGACGGCCCGCCTGCTGGTGCATAGCTCCCGGTATGAGGAGTTCCTGGCGCGTTTCTGCGCCGCCGCCGAGAGCCTTGTCGTCGGTGATGGCCTGGACCCGCGCACCGACATCGGCGCCATGGTCGACCGCAGGCAGCAGGAGCGCGTGCTCGGCTACCTCCGCAGCGGGCTGGAGGAGGGCGCCCGGCTGGCCGCCCAGGGCAGCCTGCCGGACGACCCGCGGCTGGCCGGCGGCTTCTTCGTGCCTCCGACCGTCCTTGCGGACGTCACCCCGGGCATGGTGGTCGCGCAGGAGGAGATCTTCGGGCCGGTGGCCTGCGTGATGAAGTACGACACCGAGGACGAGGCCGTCGCCATCGCGAACGGCACCGAGTACGGGCTGACGTGCGCCCTGATCACCGAGGATCACTTCCGCGCCAGCCGGCTCGCCGACCGGCTGGAGGCCGGGATGGTCTTCGTTAACAACTACATGCGCCGCGCTTTCCTTGGCACGCCGTTTGGCGGCGTTAAGGGCAGCGGCTTCGGGCGCGAGAACGCCGCCGAGACGCTGCGCGAGTTCGTCCGCGCGAAGAACATCCGCTTTCCCTCCGGCAAGCAGCCGGTGCCGGGCTGGCCGCCACGGGACTGAGGCCGCGACGGCCGGCCTCGCGTTCATGGGTCGCGTAGTTCGGTAACCGGCGCTAACCGTGAGCCTGACCCGAACTGGCTCCATCACCGAAACGGCGTAGTTGCACCGCTGAAGGATCACCCCGCGGGAGAGACGCGAGTATTCGGCGGTATGGAGCACCTTCTGGTCGTGGTCGAGGCGGCGCGTCAAGCTACGGATCGTGGTGTAACTCGTGCTGAACGTGTCACCGGCGGGCACCCGGCCCGGTTAGCGCTCGCCCGGCGAGTTCCCCGGTGAACGTCCCGCTGCTGATCGCGACCCTGCCGTTGACCAGAACCTCGCTCACCCCCGCCGAGAGCTGATGCGGGTTGCCGAACGTCGCCCGGTCTCCCACGGTCGCCGGGTCGAACACGACGACGTCCGCGAAACAGCCTGGCCGCAGCACCCCGCGGTCACGCAGGCCGAGCGTCGCGGCGGGCAGCGCGCTCATCCGGCGGATCGCGTCGGCGAGCGGCAGCACCTTCTCGTCTCGCGCGTAGCGGCCGAGGACCCGGGCAAAGCTGCCGTACGCCCGTGGATGGGTCGGAGCCCGCAGGAACGCGCCCTCCGGTGCCATCGACGTGCCGTCAGAGCTGATCGCTACCCACGGGCGGGCGAGCGCCGCGCGGAGGTTCTCCTCGGACATCGAGAAGAACGCGACCTGTATCCGGGTTCGGTCGGAGGCGATGAGCTCCATCGCCGCCTCGATCGGGTCGGCGCCCGTCGCCGCCGCGATCTCGGCCAGTGTCCGTCCTTGCCACCGCCGGTTCTCTTCCCGCCTGGCCTGGAGGATCAGCACGTTCTCGGCTTCGGTTACGTCGCTCCACCGGGAGGACGACGACAGCCCGGCCCGGATTTTCGCCCGGACCCGGGGGTCGCCAAGCCGGTCGTACAGCGCGTCCGCCCCGCCCTCGTGGTAGCGGTCGGGAATGATGCTGGTCAGGCCGGTGGAGCTGGCCGTGTACGGGTAGACGTCCGCGGTCACCGGCGTCCCGGTCGCCCGGGAGCGCTCGATCAGCTCGATCGCCCCGTCCATCCGGTGCCAGTTCGGCCGCCCGGACGCCTTGAGGTGGAACACCTCCCCGCGCAGCCCGGCGTCCCGCACGATGCCCAGGAACTCGGTGATCGCCTCTTCCAGGTTCTCCCCTTCGCCGCGGACGTGCGAGGCGTAGCAGCCGTCGTACTCAGCCGCGACCTTGCACAGTTCGGTGAGCTCGGCCGTGCCAGCGTAGCTGCCGGGCGGGTAGATCAGCGCCGACGCGATGCCCAGCGCGCCGTCGGCCATCTCCTCAGCGGCGAGCGCCCGCATCCGGTCCAGTTCGGCATGCGTCGCGGGCCGGCCGGAGTACCCGACGGCGTTGGCGCGGAGCGTGCCGCTCCCGATGAACGACGCGACGTTCTGGGAGGCGCCGCGCTGCTCCACGTGGCGGAGGTACTCCGATAGCCGGGTCCAGGTCACCTCGTAGTCCAGGCCGCCCCGCTCGCGCAGTCCGGCCTTCATCTGCGGGGTCAGGGGACCCATCGACGTGCCCTCGCCGAACACCTCAGTGGTGACTCCCTGAGTCAGCTCTCCGAGTGACCGGGGGTCGTGCAGGATGCTGAAGTACGAGTGGCTGAGGATGTTGATGAACCCGGGGCATACCGCCTTGCCCGTCGCGTCGATGACAGCGGCCGCCTCAGGCGCCAGGTCCGGCCCGACGACCGCCACCCGGTCACCGAGGACGCCGACGTCGGCGCGCAGAGGTTCTCCTCCGGTGCCGTCATACACGTCACCACCCGCGATCAGGACATCGAACATCGCGCGCCTCCGTCTCGCCGTGCTCGTTCATTATTGACGATCAGTGAAAGGCGGTCAGCCGGAAGCGGCCGGCGCGCTAATGGCAGGATTTTCCAGAAGCAGCAAAGGAGACGGACATGGATATCGGACTGCACATCGCGAAGTTCAACTGGCCGGGCAGGCCTGACAGCATCGGGCCGACCCTGGCCCGCGTCGCCGCCACGGCGGACGAGGCCGGGTTCAGCATGCTGTCGGTCATGGACCACCTCTGGCAGCTCGACTGGAACGGCGAGCCCGAGGAGGAAATGCTGGAGGCATACACCACACTCGGGTTCCTCGCCGGGCGCACCTCGCGGATCACGCTGCTGGCCTGGGTCACCGCCGTGACATACCGGGAGCCCGGGCTGCTCGCCAAGGCGGTGACCACCCTGGACGTGCTGTCCGGCGGCCGGGCCTGGCTCGGGATCGGCGCGGGCTTCTACGAGGCCGAGGCGAGCGGGCTCGGGCTCCCGCTGCCGCCCGCGGGCGAGCGGTTCGAGCGGCTGGAGGAGGCGCTCCAGATCTGCCTGCAGATGTGGTCCGGCAGCGACGCGCCCTACGAGGGCCGTCACTACCGCCTGGCACGCACTCTCAACTCACCGCAGCCGCTCACCCGCCCTCACCCCCCGATCCTGGTGGCCGGCGGAGGCGAGAAGAAGACGCTCCGCCTGGTCGCCAAGTACGCGCACGCCTGCAACGTCGGCGCGACCCCCGAGCTGGAGCACAAGCTGGCCGTGCTGCGCCAGCACTGCGAGGACGTCGGCCGCGACTACCACGACATTACGAAGACCGTCATCACCCGCCTCGATCCCGGCCCGCGCGGCGAGCGGGCTGGCGAGGTCCTGGAGCAGCTCGCCGGCTTCGCCGCCCTCGGCGTCAGCCACGTCCAGACCCAGGTCCCCGGCGTCGCGGACATAACACCACTCGAGGTGTTCGCAGAGCGCATCATCCCGGCCGCCGCGAAACTCTGAACCCGGGCGCGGTCGTCCGCCGGGCCGAGCAAACCCGGCCCAGGCCGGCCGGCACGGGCGACGGCGTGCGGCGGGCGGCAGCCCTTGCGGACGGGCACCGTAGGCTGGCGAGCATGGTTACCGAGGCTGACATCCGCCTAGCCGACGGCCGGACCCTGCACGCCTACGACACCCGCGAGGACGGGATCGCCGGCAGTCCTGGCGCCGCGGGCTCGGGGCTCGCGGTGTTCTGGCTCCACGGCTCGCCCAACGTCGGCTCGCCGCCTGAGCCGCTGTTCGCGGCCGCCGAGGCGAACGGCCTGCGCTGGGTCTCCTACGACCGGCCCGGTTACGGCGGCTCAGGTCCGCATGACGGCCGGACTGTCGCGTCGGCGGCTGCGGACGTGGCCGCGATCGCGGACGCGCTCGGCATCGGCCGGTTCGCCGTGCTTGGCCATTCCGGCGGCGGCCCGCATGCGCTGGCCTGCGCCGCGCTGCTGCCTGCGCGCGTCATTGCCGCGGTGAGCGTGTCCGGGCCGGCGCCGTCCGACGCCGACGGGCTGGACTGGTTCGCGGGCTGGTCGCCGGGTATCGCGGCGGAGAACCGGGCGGCGGCGGGCGGGCGCGCGGCGCTCGAGGCGCACTGGGCCCAGGCCGAGCCCGAGGACATGGGCGCCTTCTTCACCGAGGCCGACATGGCTGCCCTCGCCGGCAGCTGGTCATGGCTGGCAGGGGTGGCCGGGCAGGCCATGCAGCAGGGTAGCGAGGGACTCCTCGAGGACACCCTCGCCGGCGCCCGGCCGTGGGGGTTCCGCCCGGATGCCATCCGCGTTCCGGTTCTCATCATGCACGGAGCGAAGGACAAGATGGTCCCGTGCGGGCACGGTGAATGGCTGGCCGCCCGCTGTCCGGCAGCCGAATCGCGTATCGTCCCGGACGCGGGCCACATCACCGTGCTCGACAGCGCGCCGCAGGCGCTGGCCTGGCTCGCCGCCCGCGTCCGCGCGTGACGCCCGCGGTTGCCGTGCTGGGCGCGGGAGGCGTTGCGGCTCAGAGATGGAAGGCAGCGGTCATGGTCGGGGCTGACGATGCCGAGGCGAGCTTGGGCAGGCCGAGCAGCTGCTCGGTGGTGCCTAGCAGTGAGTAGTGGTCGAAGAAGGGTCCGGAGGTGGTGCCGGCCGGGGTGCTCGGGCTGATCACGATCGTGGGCACTATGCAGCTGGTGTCGGTGACGCTGGTGTTGTCGCAGTCCTCGATCGGGTAGCCGCCCGAGCCTTCATCCCAGGTGATGAACACGGCGGTGGTCCCAGACTGGTACTGCTTGCTGTTCAGGATGGCCGGCAGGTGGCCGGCCAGCCACGCGTCGCCCTGCGCGATGGTGCCGTCGTGCATGTCATCGATCAGGTTCGGGGTGATGAACGAGAATGCGGGCAGGGCGTTGTCCGCCAGGTCGGTGGCGAGCTGGGTGTACGGGACGTCCTTGCTGGCGCACCCGGACAGCGACGTGTAATACACCGCGGGGTTGTGCCGCACCGCGTATTCGCCGGAGTTTGACTTGTAGCAGTTGGACGGCATGGATTCCTCGTATGCCTTCCAGCTCTCCCCCTGCCCGAAGATGCTCCCGACCGTCATGTCGCAGATCACCGAGACGTCGCAGTCCAGGTAGGTCGTGGCCGGTAGCGAGCCCTGAGCGGTGCCTGAGGTGGCAGCGAGGTAGTTAGGCAGGCTGGGGTGCGTAGTGCCGTGGTAGTCGGTGGCCAGCCCGCAGCTGGCGGCGAGGGAGTTGATGTAGGGCGCCTGGGACGTGTTGCCGATGATGTCGCCGAGGCTGTGGTTCTCCATCCAGATCCAGATGACGTGCCGGTAAGTGGGCGGCGTACTCGCGGTACCACACGGTCCCGACGCGGCAGCTGCCGTGGACGCGGGCGTCACGCCGGTCGCCGCTCCGATCGTGGCGAGCATGATGGCCGCCGTGAGCAGGAGTCTGTTGCGCACAAGCACCTCCGGGCGATGTCTCCGCTCCGCGGACAAGCGTGCCTACGACTCGCCACTGTATCCACCAATTCCGGGAGAACAACTGGCGTCAGCTCGTGATCGGCAGCGACTGACCAGGCCAGAACTGGCTCATATGCGCGAAGGAGGCCC
>JAWWPV010000340.1:0-6703 GCA_033854775.1 Trebonia sp. | reverse complement strand
CGCGGCAGTCGCCATCATGGCAGCAGGCGCGGCAGCGCTCGGGGCCATGCTCGCCGTTCCGGCCAGCTCCGGGGCCGGCGGGCCGGGCCTGGCCGCCGCCACGGACGCCGCCTTCTCAAGCGGTACCACTGGAGTCGCCGCACCGGGAGGCGCAGCAGTGCCGGCGGCGGCACCGAAGCTGGCGTGGAAGCCATGCGGTGGCGGCATGCAGTGCGCGACGGCGCGGGTGCCGCTGGATTACCGGCAGCCGGGCGGCGCGAAGATCAAGATCCAGCTGATCAGGCACCTGGCGACCGACCCGGCGCACCGGATCGGGTCGCTGTTCATCAACATCGGCGGGCCCTCCGAGCAGGTCGACGTCTTCCCGGTGGAGGTCTACCCGGCGCTCCCCGCGGCCATCCGGGCGCGGTACGACATCGTCACGTTCGACCCGCGCGGCTTCGGCCACAGCACCCCCATCAGGTGCTTTTCCAGTGAAGCGGCAGAGGCCGCGTTCTTCGCGGGCACGCAGTTCATCTTCGCGGGCACGCCGGCGTTCCCGGTCGGGGCGGCGCAGCAGACGGCGTTCGAGCGGACCTTCGCCCGGTTCGACGCGCTGTGCGGGCAGCGCAACGGCCCCCTGCTCGACCATGACACCATTGCCGACGTTGCCCGGGACATGGACTTGCTCCGCCAGGCCGTGCACGACCCGGTGCTGAACTACTACGGCATTTCCTACGGGACCGGGCTCGGCGAGGACTACGCCAACCTGTTCCCCGGCAAGGTCGGCCACATGCTCCTGGACGCGGCCCTCGACCCCGTCACGTGGAGCAGCACCGACGGGACACTGCCTGTGCAACTGCGGGACGGGGATGGTGCGGCGAACGCCAAGGCGATGACCGGGTTCCTGACCCTGTGCGGGCAGGCAAGCACGTCCGCGTGCGCGTTCTCGGCAGGCAGCCCGGCAGCCACCCGGGCCAAGTGGCGCACGCTGCTGGCCCGGCTGCAGCGCCACCCGGTGACCATCGGCAGCCCGCCGCAGGCCGTCACCTACGCCAGCCTCATCACGGCTGCGCCGCCGGGGCAGGCGGCCCAGTGGCCCCAGGAAGCCGCCGAGCTGCAGCAGGCCTGGATCGCATCCGGCACGGGCACCACGGCGGCCGGCAGTAGCGCAGTCGCGCAAGCGGCCAGCGGCCGGGACAACCCGGCGGGGAGCGGCCCGGCACCGGGAAGCGTCAGTCCTGCTGCCGCGGCGGCGACCAGTTCGCCCGCCCTGCCGCCTGCCTACAACGGAATAGAGCAGCTCTATGCGCTGCTCTGCGCCGACACCTCCAATCCGCGCAACCCCGGCAGCTACCCAGCCATAGCCAGGAACGCTGCCCGGAGCCTCGGCGGATTCGGCCCTGAGGAGGCATGGCTTGATGAGCCCTGCGCCCAGTGGCCCGGCAACGGGGCGCAAGACCGCTACACGGGGCCGTGGAACCGGCCTACCGCGAACCCGGTCCTGGTCTTCGGCAACACCGGCGATCCCTTCGTCAACTACCGCGACTCGGTTGCCGCCGCCCGCGACCTGGGCAACGCCCGCCTGCTGACCATCAACCAGTTCGGGCACAGCGAGGCCCTGAACCCGGACGCCTGCGCCACCAGCTACGAGGTCAGCTACCTGCTGACGGGGGCGCTGCCCCCGGTGGGCGCCGTCTGCCAGGGGGTCCCGCCCTTCCCGGCACCCTGACCAGCGGGCCCAGTCCTCAGAGAGCAAGGAGTCCCGCCAGCTGAACGCAGCCCGGAACGAAAGTCACGCTGGGAAGCCCGGACCAGGCGCCTGGCGTGGCTTTCCGTTCCGAAGTTCTAATGGTGACGGGTGCAGCTCCGGCCGGGCCGCCAGGCAGATGGGTGATCCGGGACGCTGTTTCACAGGCGGTCACCTGTGAGACAACGCGGCTTCGGAGCACGGCGGGCCCGGGCTGGCGGCAGTGCGGTGTCGTTTTGGGGTACACCCCAGCATCACGCCCGCGACCGTGCGGAAAGACGTCAGGATAGAGTCCCCGGCGGGGCTTCTTGACGCCTGTCCGCCAGGGTCCCAGAGTTCAGCCTGACATTTCAGGTACGGGAGGAGCCGCGGGCGATGCGGGTCGGCTATGTCAGGGTCAGCAGCCTCGAGCAGAACACCGTCCGGCAGCTCGACGGGGTGGAGGTGGAGCGGACCTTCACCGACAGGGCCTCGGGCAAGGACACGGCCCGGCCGAAGCTCGCGGAGATGCTGGCGTTCGTGCGCGAGGGCGACACCGTGCTGGTGCACTCGATGGACCGGCTCGCCCGCAACCTCGAGGACCTCCGGGGCCTGGTCCGGACGCTGACCGGTAAGGGGGCGCGGGTCGAGTTCGTCAAGGAGGGCCTGGTGTTCACCGGGGAGGACTCGCCGATGGCGACGCTGCTGCTGTCGGTCATGGGGGCCTTCGCCGAGTTCGAGCGCTCCCTGATCCTCGAGCGCCAGCGCGAGGGCATCGCCGCGGCCAGGCAGCGCGGCGCCTACACCGGGCGCAAGCCCGCGCTCACCCCCGCCCGGGCCCGCGAGCTGCGCGAGCGCGCCACAGCCGGCGAGCGGAAGTCCGCGCTGGCCGCCGAGTTCGGCATCAGCCGCGAAACCGTCTACAGCTACCTGCGGGCCGCGGCCGCCGCGAGTGCCACTGGCTGAGCCGGCCGCGGTGCCGGGGGGACGTTTCACCCCCAAAGTTGCGGAACGATCCTGGTGCGCGGGTGTCGATGCCGCAGCCGATCGGCAAGCCGACGCGAGACGGCATACCCGCGCCGGGGTCGCGCCTGTTGAGGTACGGGTGCGTGGCCGTGCAGACGAGTACGGATAAGACCGCCGCGTCGCGCATAGGACTACGGACATCGCGAGTGTCCGAAGTCCCCTGCAAACCGGCTCGTTTCCCCAGGTCGCTAGTGCAGAGGACTTCTGACATTGACATCGAGGAGCATGGGCGACCGTCCCGGTGAGCGATCCCCTAACGGACACCGGCCTTGCCCGCGTCCCGCTGGAACCTTCCAATCCCGGCGCTCCGTGACCGTCTGCCTGGGCGGCTGGGACATGTTCGGGATCAGAGAGCGCTACCGGGCGCTAACGCATCCCTCGGTATCGCCCGTGGCCGTTCCATTGTGGGCGCACCCCCGAGTCCTGGCCGGGCAGCGCCTTTCGTCATCGCCCGGCCAGGACACGGTGCTCGAGGCTGACCGCCGCTCTGGGGCACCTCTGCCGCACAGCCGTCTCACTGCGCCTCGGCGGCGGTGGAGGAGGTGCGCAGCGGCCGGTAGCCGTCGGAGCCGAGCTTGGCGAGCTCGCCGGCGACGTCGACGGAGTGGGTTCCGTAGAAGTGGATGTTCTCGTGGTGGGTCGGCCAGATGTGCGCAAGCACGGCGTCGTCGATGTCGCGGCCGGAGCGGCGCAGCGCGGTGACGGCCAGGCCGTTGTACTCGCTGGTCCAGGTCACCACCGCGTTGGTCGCGAGGGTCAGGCACCACATCTGCTCGGCCTGCTCCTCGTGGTGGCGCCGCCGGATCGCCCCGTCCCCGGCGTAGGCGAGCATCCGCTTGAGGGAGTGGACGTTCTCGCCCTTGTTGAGCTGCCGGCCGATCCGCCGGCGGTAGGTCTCGTCGACCAGGTACCGTGCGGCGTAGACCGTACGCCGCAGCGCGCCGTACTCCTTGATCGCGGAGGCGAGGGCGTTCTGCTGCCGCCTCGATGAGCACAGCTTGCCGACGACCAGCGCGCCGGTGGCGTGCCCGCCCTTGACCGAGGCGGCCACCCGCAGCAGGTCGTCCCACATCCCGGTGACCAGGTCCTCGTTCAGGCGGCGAGTGAGCAGGTGCCCCGACGCCGGGTAGCGGGTCGCGAAGTCGGACCTCGGCCCGGTGCGGTAGAGGGTGATCTTGCCCAGGTCGCGGATCCGCGGGGACAGCTGGAGCCCGACCAGGTCGAACAGCGCGAAGTTCGCCAGCGTCGCGCCGTGGGTGTCGGTGGCGTGCTCGGTGATGAGCAGGTCGGTCTGGTTGCCCAGGATGCCGTCGAGCGCGTAGGGGCTCTCCGGCGACGTCGAGGAGATCACCTTGGTGTCGAACGTCGCGTGCTGGTCCGAGACGTGGGTGTAGGTGGACACGCCCTGGCCGCGGGCGAAGTAGCGGGACAGGTGGGCGGCGGTCAGCGACTTGCCCTTGACCGGGAACTTCTGCCCGTCCGACGACGACAGGGTGCCGGTGCCGAACGACTGGGTCATCGGCAGCCGGTGGTGGTAGTTGACGATCGCGGCGTTGGCCGCCTCGAGTGCCTCCTCGCTGAGGTACCACTCGGCCGTCCACGCCAGCGTGTCGTAGGAGACACCGCACGATTCCGACATCGCGGACAGGCCCATGTTGGTGGACTCGGCGATCAGGACGTACAGCAGGTTGCGCCTCAGGTCCGGCGGGCGCGTCGCCATGCCGCCCGCGTGGGTCAGCAGGTCGGTGAACCCGGTCCGGGCGTCGATCTCGACCAGGACCGACGCGATCGGGACGCGGGGCAGCATCCGGGCGAGCTCGTCGCGCAGCGCCTCGGCCTCGGCGGGGACGTCCTCGGCGGTCAGCGGCGGGATGATGAGCTCGCCGTCCTTGCCGAGGCGGACCTCGCCCTTGCCGCCGCCCCGGGCGAGCTGGGCCTCCAGGTCCGCCAGCGCCGCGTGCAGCTCGTCGTTCGCCAGGGCCAGGGCGTCGGCCGCGGTCGGCTGCTTGCCCACCAGGTGGCAGTACTCGAGCCGCTGCGGCTCCCACTGCTGCTGGGTGAGCAGGAACGACGCCGGGTCGGCGTAGCGGCGCGACCCGGGGACGTGGACGTCGCCCGAGCGCAGGCCGTCGCGCAGCGCCATCAGCACGCACAGCTCCCAGTAGTGCCGGTAGGCGGTGACGTCGCCGTTCTTCGACGCCTTTTCCAGGTACCCCGCCCACCGGGCGGGCACGAAGCTGTCCGGTGCCCCGTCCGGGACCTTGCGGGCCTTCCTGGCGTGCAGGCCGGCCAGGATGGCGACGGCCTGCAGCAGGTCGTCCATGCCGGGGCCGCCGGCGAAATCGACGGCGGCCAGCACGTCGGGGACGAACTGGCGCAGGTAGGACATCGAAGCGTCCATCAGCGCCAGGTGCCCGTGGTCGCGGGGCAGCCGCTCGCGGCGGGCCTCGTGCGCCGCCCGCATCCGCCCGTGGCCGACGTCCCGCCGCAGCCGTCCGCCGACCTGGCTGTCGGCCACGTCAGGATCCAGGACGATCGCCAGGATGTCGTCCAGCAGGGCCTGCCGGTCCTCGCCGGTGCGGGCGCGCTCGGCGAGGACCTCGGTCAGCTTCTCCCGCGCGGCGGCCTCCCGGCCGGACAGTGCCTGGTCGAACATCAGCAGCACCTCGTCGAGCACGTCCACGGCGGACTGCGCGGCCAGGGTCAGCAGGATCGGGTACCTGCGGTCAGGGTCGCGGCGGGCCAGGTTCTGCGCCGTCACCAGCCGTCCCAGGCCCGCCAGGAACCGGCGCCGCTCGGCCGGCAGCACCGACAGGTCAAGCGTGTGCGCGTCCATCCCGCGCAGGTACGCCAGCTTCTCCAGCTCGCCCTTGACCGCCGCCGGCGCTGACGAGACCGGCCCGGTCCCCAGCCAGGCCAGCCGGGTACGGCCCAGCAGCGGGTCGGGCACCAGCATCCCGTCCAGCTCGCCGCGCAGGAACACGGTCAGCATCGGCTCCACCCGCTGCCACGTCTCCCCGCGGGCCCGCTTCCGGGCGGTCGCGACGCGCTGCAGGACGTGCACCACGCCCGGCCGGATGAGCCGCGACGACGACAGGTACTCGCACGCCAGCCGGAACAGCAGCTTCGGCGAGTCGTGCTCCAGCGCCCGCGCGAACAGGAACTCCTCCAGGTCCTTCCACCGCGGCCCGTCGACCTTGCGCCAGCCCAGGTACGCGGCCACCTCGCGCAGATGGCCCGTCCGGGTCTGCTCGCGGGCACCGTAGCCGCGCAGCTCGCCGACCGGGATGCCCAGCCTCTCCGACAGCCGTGCCACCGCGGCGGCCGGGGCGGCCGGCACGTCGTCCGGGACGAACCCGAGCCACGGCAGCGCGCACAGCTGCACGGCGGCGCCCAGCATGTTCTTCCTGTCCCGGAACCCGCGGATGAACTCCTCATCGGCCGGCGTGAGCATGAAGAACCTGATCAGCTCAGCCCGGCCGATCTCGGGGAACTCCCGCAGCTGCGCGAGTTCGTCCGCCGAGAACACGTCCCTGGTCGCCACCGGCGCACCTTCCCCCGAAGATCAAACCCCGACGGAGAACACATATCCGACACAGGCGGCTACGCGCACCAAAACAGGCTAATCCGGCCCGCCCGGCCCGCCGTTACCTGGCCGTGATCCCAAACGTTGTTTTTTCGCTGGATGATACGGGTCGGCCCACCAGCCCGGAAAGTTGCGCTGGCCCCGGTACGCGGGCGGCTTCCGGACCGCCTTCGCCAGATCAAAGTCAACTCCTGCGGCGTCCTTGAGCGCGATCATGCGGCGACGGTCCCGGTCGTCAACATAGACGAGCTGAGTGTCGTCAGGCAGCTCGCAAGGCTCCACGGGAGCATGGGAGTCGCGTTGTTCGTCGCATGAGGGCATACCACGATGATGCTGGCAAGCCAGTCGAAATCGTAGGCTACACACCGTATGGAGATGCGAAT
>JAWWPV010000339.1:0-3880 GCA_033854775.1 Trebonia sp. | reverse complement strand
GCGCCGGCCTGGCCAGCCTGGTGATCGACAAGTCGGGCCGGGCGCGCATCGGCGTCTGGGGGAGCGGCATCCCCGCCCGTGGCGAGGACGTTTACAGCGTCAGGCAGAACCTGTGGCCGCTGGTCAGCGGGGGCCAGTCCACCAAGGAGTCGGCGCGCTGGTGGCGGTGGGGCGGCACGATCGGCCATCAGGAGTACGTGGCCAGGTCCGCGCTCGGCGAGAACGCGGCGGGTGAGCTCATGTACGCGGCCAGCATGTCCACTACCCCTGGAGACCTGGCCCAGGCGCTCGCCGGCGCGGGGGCGACGGTGGCCATGGAACTCGACATCAACCCCGAGTGGGTTCAGCTGGACGCGGCCAGCCGCCCCGGCGGCCCGCTGAAGGCCGAGATCCCCGGCCAGCACCGCCCGGCCAGCCAGTACCTCACCGGCTGGACGCGCGACTTCATCGCGGTGCTCGCCCCGCCCGCCAGCTCACCGCCCCACCCGGCGTGAACCAGCCGTCAGAGGGCGGCGATCGTGTTCTCGGTCAGCTCCGTCAGCGAGTCAAGGACCAGCCGGGCCAGGTCCAGGGCCCCGGCGGCCGGCGGGTATTCCGGGCGGGGGACCGCGATGACGGCCAGGCCGGCCGCCGCCGCGGAGCGCAGGCCGTTGGCGGAGTCCTCGACGGCGGCGCACGCCGCGGGCGGGACGCCGAGGCGCGCGGCCGCCTCCAGGTAGACGTCCGGGGCCGGCTTGCCGCGGGCGACCTCCTCGCTTGATACCGCCGCGGCGAACGCGGGGCGGAGCCCCGAGGCGTCGAGTACCGCGTCGATCAGCGACTTGGGAGCGGAGCTCGCGACCGCCAGCGGCCAGCGGGCCGACAGGTCGCGCACGGCGCCGACCGCCCCGGGCAGCAGCGGCAGGTGGGCACGGTACTCCGCCGCCATGGCCGCGATGACAAGCTCCGCTACCTGCGGCGCAGCGAGCCGCAGGCCGAAATCCTCGCTTAGGTACGCGGACCATTCGGCGGTGGACATGCCCATCAGCCTGTCCTGGGCGTCGTCCCGCCACTGGCCGCCGCGCGTGGCGACGAAGTTCCGGCGAACTCGTTCCCAGACCGGCTCGGAGTCGATGAGCACCCCGTCCATGTCGAACACGACCGCCTTGATCACGCCCACCCCCTCCGGCTACGACGGCTGCCCTAGGGCAGCGTCAGGATCTCGTGGCCGTCTTCGGTGACCAGGATCGTGTGCTCGAACTGCGCGGTGCGCTTGTGGTCCTTCGTCACCGCGGTCCACCCGTCGGGCCAGACGTCGTAGCTGACCACGCCCAGGGTGAGCATGGGCTCGATCGTGAACGTCATGCCCGCTTCCATCGTCACCGTGTTGGACGGGTCGTCGTAGTGCGGCACCACGAGCCCCGAGTGGAAGGTCGTCCCGATCCCGTGCCCGGTGAAGTCGCGCACCACCCCGTAGCCGAACCGCTTGGCGTAGGACTCGATCACCCGCCCGACCGCGTTCAGCGGCCGGCCAGGGGCGACGGCGCGGATGCCCCGCATCATCGACTCCTTCGTCCGCTCGACGAGCAGCCGCGACTCCTCATCCACGTCCCCGGCGAGGAAGGTCGCGTTGGTGTCGCCGTGCACGCCCCCGATGAAGCCCGTGATGTCGATGTTGACGATGTCGCCGTCACGGACCACCGTGTCGTCCGGGATGCCATGGCAGATGACCTCGTTCAGCGAGGTGCACAGCGACTTCGGGTAGCCGCGGTAGCCGAGCGTGGACGGGTACGCGCCGTGGGCGACGAGGAAGTCGTGCCCGATCCCGTCCAGGTAGTCCGTGGTGACGCCCGGGCGCACGTGCCGCCCGACCTCTTCCAGGGCCTGTGCGGCGAGCCGACACGCGACCCGCATCCGGGCGATCGTGTCGGCGTCCTTCACGTCCCGCTCGCCGAGCCTCGGATGCTTCTTGCCCACGTACTCGGGACGCGGGATGTTCGCGGGAACCTGCCGGGTGGGAGATAGCCGGCCCGGGTGGAGCAGAGTGGCCATGTTTTGCGAGTCTAGTAGGCATGGCGAACTCCGACGAGCAAGGCCAATGGTGGTTCTGCACACGGCACATGACGGTTGAGCCCGCTGACACGCCCTGCCCGGGCAAGGATCTCCTCGGCCCGTACCACACGCGCGAGGAAGCGGCGCACGCCCTGGACAAGGTAAAGGAGCGCAACGAGGCCTGGGACGAACAGAACTAGGCCGTGGCCCGCATGGATGCCGCACAGATGTACGGCATCCATGCGGGCGTCACACGCCGAGCCGGGCTAGGCTAGGGGTCGTGAGCAACCACTTGCCGCCGGCCGCGGAAGCCCGGCTGGCCGAGATCAGGGCCAGCGGTACCTGGGGATCGGCGCTCACGTCCGATGAGTTCGCCGCGGTCCGCTCGGTGGGCTTCCAGCCCGTCGGCCAGGTGCTTGGCGCCGCGGTGTACAACATCGGCTACACCGGCGGCTACGGCTGCCCTGGCGCGTGGGGCGGCTACAACTACGCCTGGGCCCCCTCCGCGCAGACCCAGGTATCGAGCAGGGGCGGGTACGGCTCGTACGGGCCCTTGGTCAAGACGATGTACGAGGCGCGCCGCGTGGCCATCGCCCGCATGGTGGCCGAGTGCACCGAGCTCGGCGGGCACGGCGTGGTGGGGGTCAGGCTCACTATCGGCCAGTTCCCCACCGGCGGGCTTGAGTTCAAGGCCATCGGCACCGCGATCCGCGCCCCGGGCGCGCCGCCGCTGCGCCACCTGTTCACCTCCGACCTGTCCGGCCAGGAATTCGCCAAGCTGGTGCACAGCGGCTGGATGCCGGCCGGGCTGGTCCTCGGCATCACGATCGCGGCCAGGCACGACGACTGGCAGACCGTCGGGCAGACGCGCTGGTCCGCGGGCAACGCCGAGGTCAGCGGCTGGACTGACCTGGTCAACGACGCCCGCCACGACGCGCGGCTGCAGCTCGCCGCCGACGTCAAGCGCATGGGCGCGGAGGGCGT
This sequence comes from Trebonia sp., assembly GCA_033854775.1. Taxonomy (GTDB): domain Bacteria; phylum Actinomycetota; class Actinomycetes; order Streptosporangiales; family Streptosporangiaceae; genus Trebonia. Next base: position 865 of record JAWWPV010000339.1, on the reverse strand, counting down.
GGTCATCGCGGACATGGACCTGCAGGTCCGCGAGCGCGAGTGCCCGGCCCAGGAGGGCCGCCGCGACCACATCATCGAGGCCGTAAACATCGGCACCGCGATCGTCAGGTTCAAGAGCAGTCATCTCGGACGGGATCAGCGATCCCCGCTCGCCATCATGTCCCTCGACCCGCAGCGGCGCCAGGCGGCGCGGGTCGACATCGGCCAAAACAGAAGATAAGAGGACGTCGATGACCAACCAGCAGATCACAGACTTTGACGCGGCCGGCGTCCCCCAGGATGCGATCAAGCGGCTCCAGGAACTGCAGCCGGGCAAGGCCGGGTCGATCTTCACCTCCGACCTGTCGGTCAACGAGTTCCTGCTGGTCCGCGAGGCCGGGTTCCGGCCGCTCGGTCTTGTGCTCGGCTCGTCGATCTACCACGTCGGGCTGCAGGTCGGCCGGTGGGGGAAGAACCAGGAGCTGGACGTCCTCTCCCAGGCGATGTACCACGCGCGGGAGCTCGCGATGTCCCGGATGGAGGCCGAGGCGGACGCGCTCGGCGCCGACGGCATCGTGGGGGTGCGGCTTGACGTGGAGATGAAGGAGTTCGGCGCCGACATCGCGGAGTTCATCGCGGTCGGCACCGCCGTGAAGGGCGAGCCGGGCGCGGGCGGCGGCGGGGTGTCGAACTGGCGCAACAACAAGCGCCAGCCCTTCACCTCCGACCTGTCCGGCCAGGACTTCTGGACGCTCATCAGGGCGGGCTACGCGCCGCTCGGCATGGTCATGGGCACCTGCGTCTACCACATCGCCCACCAGCGCATGGGCTCCGTCCTCGGCAACATCGGGCGGAACGTGGAGATCGAGCAGTTCACCCAGGCCCT
>JAWWPV010000338.1:0-2761 GCA_033854775.1 Trebonia sp. | reverse complement strand
GTCAACGCCGGGCACCGCGGCGGGCGGGCGGGTCAGGGAGCCATCCGGCCCGACGACGGCCCAGGTCAGGTACGGCTCGGATACGTCGTACCGGAACACGACCATCTCGCCGGTCTGAGGGTCAATGCGCGGGTGGGCGCACATCCCCAGGGGCAGCCCGCCGCCGAAGTCGAACCGGCCGATCGTCTCCAGCTCCGGGCTGACCTCATACGGCGGGGTGCCCTCCTCCAGCGCGAGGTAGCGGTCGGCATGGCGGACGATATTGATGAACGCATCCAGCTTGATTGGCCAGCCGGGATCCGGGTCGGGCCCGAGCAGCCCCTGGTCGACGAACGCCGGGGTCATGATGCCCCCGTACAGCGCACGGCCCGCCCGCTCTTCAGCTCGCAGCCCGTTCGTCCAGACCCACCGGTTGCGGTAGCGGGCCTTCCCCCCGCCAATCCACACCGCGTGGATCATGCCGTCCCCCTCCAGCGGGTAGCTGTAGCTGCCCAGGGGCGGGAACTTGGGATTGGGGCCGTTGCGCATGAACACGCCGTCGATATCCGCTGGCAGAGTCCCCTCGACCGGCAAGTCGTCGGCGTCGGTCTCCCGGTCGACCGGAGCGTACCGCCCCGACAAGTAAGGACTGGCGGCCGGATCCACGATCCGCAACCGATCCTGCGCGCCCTCAGCCATGGCCAGCCTCCCCTTGCCGGTACGCCGAGACAATCCCCACTACCGGGGAATCTACTAGCCCACTAACGAGAAGTACGCCGAGCGCCGCGCCGCGGCGTTGCTCTACCGGTACTGCACGGGTGAACTCCCTCCCGGCGAGGCGGTGGCCGCCAGCGGTCAAAGCCGGTTAAATCAGGAGAATGACCGGTACTGTTGCGTCGCCTAGGCCATCAGCCGCACGGCGGCGAACCGGGCGGATCGTATTCTGGGCGATCTTCGCCACCGCCGCAGCGTGCCTTGTGGCAGCGTTCTTGTTGGGCAGGCAGACCGTAGGTTTGTTCTCAGACCCGTTAACTACAAGGCGCTCAACGAGACCTACCTGTATCCCGGCGACTCGCCCTCGACGGCACCGTTCTCCGTCACCCTGGGCAGCGGACAACTCTGGGTCCTCGGCGATCACCGGAGCGATGCGGTTGACTCGCGGGTCTGGGGGCCAGTCCCGCAAAGCGACGTGGTGGGCCGCGTCGAGGAGATAAGTGGCGGCGCATCGCTCCAGGTGCAAACACCTCAGACGTTTGTCGCCGAAGGGCTCGCCCCTCCGGACGGCCGCACGCCCACAGTCCTAATTCCCCTCGGCCTTGGCACCCTGGCAGCGCTAACGCTGCTGGTCCTTACTGTCTTCGGCATCGTTCGCACGGTCATCCGCCGACGGCGCCGACGCGGACGTCCTGGGCAGCCGCCTGGCCCGCGTTCCGCCACTGCGACTGAGCCGCCCGGGGAACATTATCCGACATAAACGCCAATTCGTTATCGGCGGCACTTCCCAGTAAATGTGATGATTAGTTAGATTGCTTAACATGTCTGACGGACCGGGCGGGCCATCGCCAGCCGACGATGACATCGAGCGCAGGCTACGCGAGCTCACCGAGGAGATCTCAGGCACAGCCAGGATCCGGGAGCCATCCGCGGCCGAGCGCGAGAAGGCCGGAAACGAGCGGTCGAAAGCTCAGGCACGCGAGGCTAAGGTCCGGGCGCGCGCTTCACTCCGTCGCGGCGGGCGGGCAGTCGGCTGGTCGGTGGCGGTGGTGGTCCTTGCAGGGGCAGGCTTGTTCGCCTGGCACCAGGAGTCCCGGCCGGTCGCTGGCGGCCCGGATGACACGCAGGTCGTGACCCACGGCGCGGTGCCCCGGACGCCGGCGCCCGTGACATCATCGCCCTCCCTGGCCGCTACGCCGTACAGCGGACCGCCCGCCGATCCTTTCGCCGGCAGCCCGGCCGATCACTGGACGGACGGCGCGGCGGGGATCGCCATCCCGGCGGCCGCCCCGCACGGCCCCTTCACTGCCAGCGAGGTAGCCGCCGCGTACGCGACGACGCGCAAGCTGCTGATCGCGCAGAACCTTGACAAGACGACGCTGGCCGGCGGTGCCCCGACGGCGTTCGCGGACGTGCTCACCGCGCAGCAGCGGGCGCAGTTCACCGCCGGGCTGGACAAGATCGGCCTGAGCAAGCAGGGCTACACGCTGAGCACGCGCACCTTGGTGGCCTCGTTCGCGCCGGGCACCACCGCCCTGATCGGCACCGTTATCAAGGTATACGGGACGATGAGCGCCCGGTCAGCGGTCGATAGGGGCAACACGGTCCTCGACGTCGGCGTCAACTACCGCTTCGTTTACGCGGTGGAGCCGCCGCGCGCTCCGAGGGACTGGATGCGGGTCGTCGGGCAGGTAACCGGATACATCGAGTTCAGTGACTGGCAGGGCCCGGGAGGGCCGATCCAGCCCTGGGATGTCTCCGCCATCCCGGCCGAGGCCGGCATCAGGTGCGGCATGCCAGACGGGTATATCCATCCGGACTATCCCGGCGGCCCGCCGGGCAAGGTCCAGCCGAGCGGAGCGCGCATCAACCCGTACTCGATGAACAACCGGGACACGACGGGGGTCTGCCAGCCGACCACCGGCACCTGACGCCGGAGAATGTTCATCGCTATGCCGTACAGCCCATTTCGCCGACTCCAGGCGGGCCTGGTCTTCCGATCGCCGTTTTCACCACTTTTGCCCCAACCCTGACAACCTTTTAGGGGGCCTTGAGCGTCATATAGGTG
>JAWWPV010000337.1:0-3679 GCA_033854775.1 Trebonia sp. | reverse complement strand
GCGAGGACCCGGGAGAGCTCGTAGTAGACCCCGGCGGCGGACAGCAGGTCGGTGAGCCCGAGGACGAAGATCAGGTAGTTGCTGGCGCTGACCGCCACGTAGAGCGGGAACTGCCTGCCGACGTTCTCGTGGCTGCGGAAGTTCAGCACCCGGTTGAGTACGTAGCTGATCACCGAGGCGGTCCCGTAAGACAGCGTCACGGCGGCGGGGATCGGCCACCGGAAGTGGCCATGGAGCAGGCCGAGTATCCCCAGGTCGATGAAGAACGTGCAGAGGTTGATCAGCAGGTAGCCGACCAGGCTCGGCGCGACGACCTCGGACAGCCCGAACGGGAGACGCCTGGTGATCGCCGTCATCAAGGCCGCGAATCGCGCTCGGTGTGCCACGCCTTCCATTGTGCCTGCTCGCCGGGACCAGTCAGGCGCCCGCGCGGGAACCCCGACGGTCCGCAGAGGATGTTCTCAGGGTTCTCTCACCAGCTCCCGCATGGATCCGGTGTAGCGTGGCTGATTGCTTGTGAACGTGATCACATGTCGGTGAAGAGATCCCTCGCGAGCCGCCGGCCGGCCCGGGCTTGTGGTTGGCTGCCTAGCGGCAAAAGGGATTAGCCGGGCGGCCACGGGGACGGCTCCGGCGAGATCACGGAGTAAGATCGCTGCAAACGGCGGTGTTTTAGGCGTAGGGGCAGGGGATCCGTGTTCGCACGTTAAGCGTCCATTACCGGGAGGAAAATCGATGGCCCTGTTGGTGGACCCGCCGCCGCGCGACAGCGCTGGCGGGCGGTCTTCCGCCGAGGTGCCCGCCGAGGCTGCTAACGAGAACGACGCCGTGCCGGACTCTACGGTCATCACCGAGCCGCTCCTTCAGCCCGAGCCAGCGGGGCCCGCGCCGGGGGAAGCTCAGCCAGCGGAAGCTGAGCTGAGCGAGCCCAAGCTCGCGGAGCCGCCGCTTACCGGCGGCCGCGTCGAGGCCCTCATGGGCGAGGTCATCAGGGTCCTCTCGCACAGCCGCCTGGCCCGTCCGCTGCCCGCCGTGATCCTGAGCGCGCTCGGCCTGGCCGGCCTGGCCGTCAACGGGCTGTGCGCTACCGCTCCCCAGCCGAGCGTGGCCACCCCGCCGGTACTCCTGCCGCTGACCTCGCTCGCGCGGGACCTGGGGGCGCGGCACCTGAACGACCTGGCCGCCAACGTGATCATGTACGTGTCGATCACGCTGTGCTGCCTCGGCCTGGCCATGATGCTCTGGGCCAACAGCCGCGGCTGGTCGCCGAGCCCGCGCAAGGTCTTCTGGACGGCGGCGGGCGCGGTGGCCGTCCTGGTGAACATCACGCCGGTCGGCTCGGGAGACATCGCGTCCTACGCCGCCTACGGGCGGATCGCGGCACTCGGCCAGAACCCGTACACGTTCACCCCGCTCAAGCTGCCCGGTGGCACGCACAACCCGTACACGGCGATCGTCGGCGTCAAATGGCAGAACACCCCCTCGGTGTACGGGCCGGTGGCGACCTGGACGCACCTGCTCGCCGGCTTGATCGGCGGGCCCAAGCCGTGGCTCACCATCTGGATGCTGATGATCCTGATGGGTGCCTCGTTCCTCGCCGCCGGCTACATCCTGCTGCGGACCGCGGAGAACCCGGTCCGTGCCACCTTGCTGTGGGTGGCCAACCCGATCCTGATCTTCGAACTGGTCATGGGCGGACACCTGGACGCGTTCCTCTCGGTGTTCGCCATCGCGGCGATCGTCATCTCGCGGCGGTGCACAAGACCGTGGCATGACCTCACCGTGGGGCTGCTCGTCGGCATCGCGGGCGGCATCAAGATCACCGCGGTGTTCGTCGCGGTCGCCATCGCCATCCCGCTGATCCATGACCGCGCGTGGGTACGGCTGGCGCGAACCGCCGTGGTGGCCGCGTTGACGACGTTCGGCCTGTACATCTTCAGCTACGGGCTGGGCGCGCTCGGGCTCGCCTTCGCCGACTCCAAACTGGTCATCTCCCCGACGATCTGGCGGCTGGTCCAGGTCACCGTGCAGCACTACTACGGCGACCACGCCGAGGCGACGGTGACCAGCACGTTCGGGTTCATCTGGTATCCGCTGATGCTGCTGCTCGCCTGGTACCTGTACAACCGGCTCTCACCCGACGTTCCCACCGCCCTGGCCGCCACCTGCGCGCTCACGCTCTCGTTTATGGTCCTCTCGCCCTGGCAGCTACCCTGGTACTCGGCGGTCGCCTGGGTCACCCTCGCGCTGCTGCCGCGCAACTCGCTGACCCGCTGGCTGACTATTGCTACCGGGGCAATAGCGCTCATGCACTTCAATGGTGGCCAGCCCACTAACCAGCAGACTGGCCCCACGCCGTAGGTTCTCCCGCCGTGCGCCGCGGGCTAGGCTCCGGGCATGACTGTCAACGACGCCGCAGGCAGCGGTTCTCCCGGTCCCACCGCGTCCAGCCCAGTTGCCCCTGGCCGGGTCGCGGTCATCACCGGGGCGGCCAGCGGGATCGGGCTCGGGCTCGCCGAGCGGTTCGCCGCCGAGGGCATGCACGTCGTCATGGCCGACGTCGAGGAGCCCGCGCTGGCGAAGGCGGCGGCCGCGCTCGCCGGCGCCGGCGCGTCCGTGCTTCCCGTCGTCACGGACGTGTCGGACCGCGCGGCGGTCGAGGCGCTGCGGGACGCGGCGCTGTCCGCGTTCGGCGCGGTGCACGTGGTGTGCAACAACGCGGGCGTCGGCGGGCCGCACGGGCCGCTGTGGGAGTGCCCGCCCGGCGAGTGGGACTGGGTGCTCGGGGTGAACCTGGAAGGCGTCATGAACGGCGTCAGGGCGTTCATGCCGGTGCTCCTCGAGCAGGACGCGGGGCACCTGGTGAACACGTCGTCGATCTTCGGCGTGTTCGCGGGGATCCTCGGGCCGTACGGGGTGTCCAAGCACGCGGTCGCCGCGCTGAGCGAGACGCTGCACTTCAACCTGAAGTCCCTCGGCGTCACGCACGTCGGCGTCTCCGTGCTCTGCCCCGGCGCGGTGCGAACGAACTTCGGCACCTCCGCACGGAACCGCCCCGCGTGGGCCGGGCCGACCCCCTCGGGGGACGGGGGCGCGAGGGACGAGGCCGAGCAGGCCTCCGCCGAGCGGTTCGATCAGCTTTCCCTGCTCGGCGCCTCCCCCGCCGAGGTCGCCGGGATGGTGGTGGACGGGATCAGGTCGCGGCGCTTCTACATCCTGACGTCGGAAAACCGGCACGAGGCAGTGCTCCGCCGTGGCCAGGAGATCGTCGACGGCGGTCCTCCCGAGCCTCCCGTGTCATTCGTGTGACGGAGTCAGCCGAACCCGTTCCGTACGCTGATTTTGATTTTGTTTACTAGGTCTAGACTTTGCGGTCATGAGCACCGTGCCGTCGACTGAGTCCTCGTCCGCGCCCACTCCACCCGTCGCCAAGCAGGTCCCGACCGAGCGCACGTACCACGGTGACACGGTCACCGACCCGTACGCCTGGCTCGCCGACCCCAAGGATCCCGAGGTCATCGCCTACCTGGAGGCGGAGAACGGCTACACGGACGGGCTCACCGCCGGGCTCACCGGCCTGCGTCCGGCGGTCTTCGACGAGATCAAGGCGCGCACCCAGGAGACTGACCTCTCGGTGCCGGTGCGCAAGGGGAGCTGGTGGCGGTACTCGCGCACCGAG
>JAWWPV010000336.1:0-10828 GCA_033854775.1 Trebonia sp. | reverse complement strand
GGACACCGCCGCGGTTCTCGCCGAGCTGGCGCAGGCACCGCCGCGGGCCCAGCCGGCGCGCGGCGCCCCAGGCCCCGCCCCAGTCGCACCTGAGCCCGGGCTGGCCCAGCCGCTGAGCGGGATCCGCGTGCTTGACCTGAGCCTGGCGCTGTCCGGCCCGACCTGCGGCCGGATCCTCGCCGAGTTCGGCGCGGACGTCGTGAAAATCAGCCGCCCCGCGATGGACAGCACTGGCCGCGCGGCCGGGTACCTCAACCGGGGCAAGGAGTCGTTGCTCCTCGACCTCGCCGCGCTAGCCGGCCAGGAGGTGTACTGGCGGCTGGTGGACCGCGCCGACGTCGTGCTTGAGAACTTCTCGCCGGGCACCGCCGGACGGCTCGCGATCGGCTGTGACGAGGTCCGGGCGCGCCGGCCGGAAGTGGTCTACACCTCGATCAGCTGCTACGGGCCGGGCGGACCGTGGACGCACTGGCGCGGCTGGGAGCGCCAGGGCCAGGCGGTGACCGGGATCATGGAGCGCACCGAGCTGCCCTCGGTGCTCGGCCCGTACAACATCGTCGACATCGGCACCGGCATCCTTGGCGCGTTCGCGACGGCGCTCGCGCTCTACCACCGGCTCTCAACCGGTCGCGGCCAGCTCGCCAGCGCCTCGCTCGCCCAGACCGCCACCTACCACCAGGCGGCGTTCATGTTCGACTTCCAGGGCTACCAGCCTGCCGAGCCGCGCGGCTACTTCACGCTCGGCGAGAGCCCGCTCCAGCGGTACTACCGGGCCGCCGACCGCTGGTTCTTCCTCGGCGCCCGGCCAGCGGACGTCCAGGCCCTCGCGGCGGTGACCGCGGCACCGGACGTCGCGAGCAGTACCGGCGCGGCGCTTGCGGCGGCCCTCGAGGCCGCGTTCTCCCGGACCCGCGCGCAGGAGCTCATCACAAGGCTGGCCGGCGCGGGCATCGCGGCGCACGCCGTCGCCGGAGTCGCCGAGCTGATGACCGACGCGGTGGTCCGCGGCCGCGGGCTGAGCGTGACCCAGGAGGTGGCGGGCACCGGGAGCTGCACGATGCCTGGCGTCTCGCCCCGGCTGTCCGATACCCCGGCCCTGGTCGGCCACCCGCCGCACCGGCCAGGCGAGGACGCCAGGCACGTCCTCGCCTCGGTCGGGCTGGCCGACCGGCTCGACGCGCTGGAGCGCGGCTGGGTGGTACGGTCCGCCGACCCGCCGGCGGCGTGGCCGTGACGGCGGGGCCCGCGGCGTCGTCTGTATGAGGGATCAAACGAAGGAGCAGCACACCGTGCAACGCAGCGAGGCAAGCTTTCTGACCACGCACACCGGCAGCCTGATCCGCCCGGGCGCCCTTGTCGCGGAGCCGGCGCCGGACGCCGGCGTCGCCACGCATGCCGCCTACGAGCGCGAGCTCACCGCAGCGGTCGCGGACGTGGTCGCCCGGCAGTCTGCCATCGGCCTGTCCGTCGTGAACGACGGCGAGTTCGGCAAGTCGAGCTGGGCGGCCTACGCGCTGTCCCGGGTCACCGGCTATGAGATCCGCAAAGACCAGCTCAAGCCGCTGGACTGGCTCGGCAGGGACAGGGAGCGGTTCAAGGAGTTCTTCACGGACAACCCGGAGATGCCGACCGCGCTGACCGGTGCCCCCGCGCAGGTGTGCGTCGGGCCGGTCAAGTACACCGGCCACGACCTCATCACCCGTGACCTGGCCAACCTGAAGGCGGCCAGGCCGGACCGCGAGGTCTTCTTCACGAGCGTCGCGCCCGCGAGCATGGCGTACAACGGGGTGAACGAGTACTACAAGACCGACGAGGAATACGTCTACGCCATCGCCGAGGCGCTGCGCCAGGAGTACCTCGCCATTCACGCGGCCGGGTTCATCCTCCAGGTCGACGACGCCGTGCTCGCCAACATGTACGACCACCTCATCCAGCAGGAGGAGGGCGCTTACCGGCGCTGGGCGCAGCTGCGGGTTGAGGCGCTCAACCACGCCCTGGCGGGGATCCCCGAGGACCGGATCCGCTACCACGTCTGCTTCGGCAGCTGGCACGTCCCGCACGTCGCCGACGCGCCCCTTGAGGCGATCATCGACCTCATCCTCCCGGTGAACGCCGGGGCGTACTCCATCGAGGCCGCGAACCCGCGGCACGAGTGGGAGTGGGAGGCGTGGGAGCGGACGAAGCTACCCGACGGCAAGATCCTCATCCCCGGCGTCATCACCCACCACACGACCACGGTCGAGCACCCGCGTCTGGTCGCCCAGCGGCTTGAGCGGTTCGCCAGGCTCCTCGGCCCGGAGAACGTCATCGGCGGCGCGGACTGCGGCTTCGCCCAGGTGTCCCACATCAGGCGCACGGCCCCCGAGGTGGTGTGGGCCAAATTCGAGTCGCTTGTCGCCGGCGCCCAAATAGCGTCCCAGCGAATCTGGGGTTCCCGCTAACGCGAAAGCGCCGAGAAAGATCTGAACTCCTCTCAGGGCCTTAAGTAATTCAGAGGGGAGATCACCATGACAGTGGACGGGCAGGCCAGGTCCGTGAACGTGCTGGGCCCGGGCGTGGCGGGCGCGAAGTCGGGCCAGACACCCGGCGTGCGGGAGAACGCCCCGCCAGGGCCCGGCGAGCTGACGCAGACCCCGTGGGAGATCGAGGGCCCCTATTACCGGCTGGGCACCCCGCAGCGGTCGAACCTGCTTGAGCGCGGCGACAAGCCGGAGCTCATCCTCACCGGGCGGGTGCTGAACCCGGCGGGCAGGCCGATCGCGGGCGCGCTGGTGAACTTCTGGCACTGCAACCACGACGGCGACTACGACATGGTCGGCTACCGCTACACCGGCTACGTGGTCACCGACGCGGCCGGCCGGTACGAGCTCACCACGATCGTCCCCGGTGCCTACCAGCCGCGCCAGGCCAGGCACCTGCACGTCAAGGTGCAGGCGGTCAGCCGGCCGGTCACCACGCAGCTCTTCCTTGAGGGCGAGCCGGACAACACAGCCGACGACTACTACAACCCCGCGCTGTTCGTGCCCTGCACGGTCGACTCCGGCGGCGTCAAGCACGGCGCCTTCGACTTCGTCATCGCGCAGTTCACCGAGGAACAGAACGTCACCCCAGAAAGCCTCGCGGCGCGAGCCTGACCGCCCTGCCCAGGTTCCGGCCCCCGGCGAGCCGCTCCAACGCCGCCAGCTAACGGAAGGAACAACCGCAGTGCGAGGAGACAGCACACCGCCGCAGACCGATGAGTTCAGGTACGACGTCGACGCCCAGTGGGAGAAGCTCCCGGCCGGGATTGCCCACCGCGACGTGTCGGCCGTGGGCATCGGCTCAGCTGACCGCGTGTACCTGCTGACGCGCTTCGACTCAAACGTGCTGGTTTACGAGCCGGACGGGACGTTCATCACGGCCTGGGGCGGTGACGGCTTCAGCAACCCGCACGGGCTGACCGTCGGCCCGGACGACTCGGTATGGACCGTGGACAACGGGGACCACACCGTGCGGAAGTTCACGCCGGACGGGAAGCTGCTGATGACGCTCGGACGGCCCGGCCAGCCGTCCGACACCGGCCGCGCGAGCGGCGGGCCCTTCGTCATCCACAACGTCGAGACCGTGGTCCGGCCGGGCGAGCCGTTCAACGCCTGCACCAACCTGGCGATCAACTCCGCCGGGCGCGTCTACGTCGCGGACGGGTACGGCAACTGCCGCGTCCACGCGTTCTCCCCGGACGGCGAGCTGCTCACGTCGTGGGGCGAGGCGGGCGTCGGCCCCGGCGAGTTCCACCTGCCGCACGGCATCGCCGTCGGCCCCGACGACCGGGTGTACGTCTGCGACAGGGAGAACGACCGCATCCAGCTCTTCGACCCCGACGGCCGGTACCTCGCCGAGTGGACCGACGTGCAGCGGCCCTGCCACATCGCCATCGACCCCGGCGGCTACGCCTACGTGGCGGAGCTGTGGCGGCCCAAGGGCAAGGGCTCCTTCACCCACGGCTTCATGCGCGAGGACCACCCGGGCCGCGTCACCATCTTCGACTCGGGCGGCGCGATCGTGGCCCGGTGGGGCGCGAGCACCGTCAGCAGGACCGCGCCAGGCAACTTCATCGCCCCGCACGGCATCGCGGTCGACTCCCGCGGCGACCTGTACGTCTGCGAGGTGTCCTACACCTTCGGGGCCAGGCAAAACGGCGTCGACCCCGCCGCGGCGGCCGCCCACCAGATCCAGAAGTTCACGCGAAGAACTACCTAACTCGCGAGCCGGAAGGGAAAGCTCAACGATGAGGCACAGTACCGAACGGATTCGTGCCACGCACGGCGGGAACCTGCCCCGCCCCGCGGCGTTCGACGCCCTGCTCCAGCAGGGCCCGGTCGTGACGGCGGAGGTCGCCGGGCAGTTGCCAGGCGCGGTGCAGTGGGTGGTCGACGCCCAGCTTGACTGCGGCGTCGACGTGATCAACGACGGCGAGTACGTGAAGGCCGCCGGCGGCGGCTCGTACTCCGGGTACATCCACCAGCGGGTGACCGGCTGGGAAGCGCGGGCGATCGACCAGGAAAAGCCCCGCAAGCGCGACGGGGTCGGCGGCCGGGAGCGCCGGATGTTCCCCGGGCTCTACTCCTCAGGCCTGTGGCTGCAGGGCTCCGGCGGCCCGGTCCGGCCGGGGTTCTTCAAGCCGGGCGTCTCTCCCGAGCGCACCACCGAGCGGGTCGCGACCGGCCCGGTCGCCTACACCGGGCACGCGGCCATCAAGGCCGACACCGACGCCCTCACCAAGGCCCTGGCCGGCCAGCCCGCCGAGGTGGAGGGCTTTGTCGCGGCCCTGGGCCCGCTGAGCCTGGGCGCGGGGGCGCGCAACGAGTACTACTCCGGCGAGGAGGAGTACATGACCGCGGTCGCCGAGGTGGTCAGGCAGGAGTACAAGGCGATCACCGACGCCGGGTTCATCGTGCAGGTTGACGAGCCGGAATTCGCCACCTCCTGGCAGTTCTTCCCCGACTGGGACGTCTCCAGGTACCGCAAGTACCTGGAGTTCTGCGTGGAGGTCATCAACCACGCGCTCGAGGGCCTGCCCGAGGACCAGGTCCGGTTCCACGTCTGCTGGGGGAGCGGGCACCGGCCGCACGTCACCGACATCGACCTGGCGCACATCGCCGACCTGCTGCTGAAGGTCAACGCCCAGGCCTACTCCGTCGAGGCAGGCAACGTCAGGCACGCTCACGAGTGGACCGTGTGGCGCGACGTCAAGCTGCCCGACGGCAAGATCCTGGTTCCCGGGGTCATCTCGCACGCCACCGACCTGGTCGAGGCCCCCGGCCTCGTCGCCGAGCGATTGCGCAACTACGCGAGCGTCGTCGGCAAGGAGAACCTTCAGGCCGGCACCGACTGCGGCATCGGCTCCCGGGTCGGCCACGAGGAGATCGCCTGGGCCAAGCTCCGCGCCATGGCGCGGGGCTGCGCGCTGGCGAGCAGCCAGCTATGGGGGCGATCCGCATGACCTACGACCTGCTGATCAAGGGCGGCCACGTCCTCGACCCCGGCCAGGGCCTCGACGCGACCCTGGACATCGCGGTCACCGGCGGGAAGATCGTGAAGATCGCCGCGGACATCCCGGCGGAGGACGCCGCGCGCGTCCTTGAGATGCGCGGTTCCGGCAGGCACGTCGTACCGGGGCTGATCGACCTGCACACGCACGTCGCCAACGGCGCGATCACCGAGGGTGTCGGCATGGGCAGCTGCGATGCCGACGACATCGGGGTGCGCTCCGGTGTCACCGCGGTCGCGGACTGCGGCTCGGTCGGCGTCGCCAACCTCGGCGTCTTCCCCGCCCACATCCTGCCCAAGGCCACGACCAGGATCATCACGCTGGTGAACGCCGGCAGCTACGCGCACACCATGCCGGGCCCCGCGGACGTCAGCGCTCTCGGCGACGTCAACAGGGACGCCCTGCAGAAAGCGGCCGAGCACAACCCGGGCCTCATCGCGGGAGTCAAGCTCCGCGTTGTCGGTCCCGCCTTCCAGCACGCCGGCGAGGAGATCATCACCACCGCGAAGGCCGCGGCCAAGGACCTCGGCGTCCCGCTGATGGTCCACATCGGCGACTTCACCGCCAAGGACGAGGCGTCGGCGGCCCGGCGCGGCGAGCTCACCCGGTTCCTGCTGAAGACGTTCGAGCCAGGCGACATCCTGACCCACCTGTGCACGCCGAACCCCGGGCGCGTCCTCGACCCGGCCGGCCGGCCTTACCCGGAGGTGGCTGAGGCGCGGGCCAACGGCGTCGTGCTCGACTCGGCGCTCGGCCGCGGCAACTTCGGCATCGAGGTCGCCAGGCGCCAGGCCGACCTGGGCCTGTTCCCCGACACGATCAGCAGCGACCTGACCGCCAAGGGCCAGACGTTCCACAGCCTGCTCGAGTGCATGGCCAAGTTCATGTCGATCGGCTACACGCTGGCGGACGTGGTCAAGGCGACGACCGCAAGCGCGGCAAGCGCGCTCGGCCTCGCCCGCGAGATCGGGTCCATCTCCGTCGGGCGGGACGCCGACCTGAGCATCATCGACGTCGTCGAGGGCGACTTCACCTTCACCGACACCACCGGGAAGGAGTTCCGCGGCGGGTACGGTCTGGTGCCCGTCCGCACCCTGAAGGCGGGGGAGGAGTTCTCGCCGGGGTGGGGGACGCACCCCTGGGGCTGGCTGCCCGCGAGCGCGTCGGGTGAGTAGAAGCGGGAACCACGAATCCGTTCGGGATCCGCTGTCTTTTCAATAGGACAGGCCCGCCGCGGCGGGCCCGCCGCGGATCTGTCCAGCATGCGGACGGCTGCGCGCGCTGCCTGCGGCGTTCGTAGACTAGGCGGGTGACTTCTGACGGCGGGGCAGCTCCCGTAACGACCCTCATTGACCTGCGCCTCATCGACCTGCGCGGGCGCGACGCGGCCGGCCTCACCCGCCGGGCGCTGGCCGGCGTCCTGCCGCGCGCCGCCCTCGACGTCGACCGCGCCGTGGGCCTGGTCAGGCCGATCACCGAGGACGTGCGCGTCCGCGGCGGCGCGGCCGTCCGCGAGTACACGCACCGCTTCGACGGCGTGGACCTCGCGCGCACGCGCGTGCCGGAAGAAGCCATCAAGCATGCGCTCGCCACGACCGACCCCGCGGTCAGGGACGCGCTCGAAGAGGCCGCCCGCCGCGCCCGGGTGGTCCACGAGGCGCAGCTCCCCGGCCGCAGGGACAGCCTGCCCGCCGAGGGCCTCACCGTCTCGACGCGGTTCGTCCCCGTCGAGCGGGCGGGCGTGTACGTCCCTGGCGGGCTCGTCGCCTACCCGTCGTCCGTCGTGATGAACGTGGTCCCCGCCCAGGCCGCCGGCGTTGAGTCGATCGCGGTCGCGTCACCGCCGCAGCGGGAGTTCGGCGGCCTGCCGCACCCCGCGGTCCTCGCCGCCTGCGCGCTGCTCGGCATCACCGAGGTGCACGCGGTGGGGGGCGCGCAGGCCCTGGCCATGTTCGCCTACGGCACCGACGAGTGCGCCCCGGTCGACGTGATCACCGGCCCGGGCAACGTCTACGTCGCCGCCGCCAAGCGCATCCTGGCGGGCACGGTCGGCACCGACGGCGAGAACGGACCGACCGAGATCGGCATCATCGCCGACCACACGGCCGACCCGGCCCACCTCGCGGCCGACCTGATCGGCCAGGCGGAGCACGACGAGCTCGCCGCCTGCCTGCTCATCACCACCGACGCGGGCACCCCGGCCAAGGTCGACGCGGAGCTGGCCCGCCAGATCCCGCTCACCAAGCACAAGGAGCGCGTGATCACGGCCCTGGCCGGCCAGGCGGGCTACGTCCTCGTCGACGACCTCACCGCGGCCCGCAAGGTCTCCGACGCCTGGGCCCCCGAGCACCTGGAGATACAGACCGACGACGCCGCCAAGGTGGCGAGCCAGGTCAGGAACGCCGGCGCGATCTTCGTCGGCCCCTACAGCCCGGTCTCGCTCGGCGACTACCTGGCCGGCTCCAACCACGTCCTGCCGACGGGCGGCACGGCCCGGCACACCAGCGGCCTGTCCGTCTACCCGTACCTGAAGGTCGTCAACGTCATCGAGTGCGACCGCGACTCCCTCGCCGCCGTGGCACCGCGCGTCGACGCCCTCGGCGGCGCCGAGGACCTCGCCGCCCACGTGGCCGCCGTCCGCATCCGCGTGCCAAAGACGCCAGCGACAGCGGACAGGGCGCCGAAGACGGGGGAGGGTGCCCGGTGACCACCAGCCCGGTAAGCGCCGGCGACGCGATCCGCGGCCTCATCCGCGACGACCTGCGGCACCTGCACCCCTACGGTGCCCCCCAGCTGGACGTCCCTGTCCAGCTGAACACCAACGAGAACCCCTACGCGCCAAGCGAGAGCCTCAAGAAGGCCATCGCGGACGCGGTCGCCGACATCACGGGCACGCTCAACCGCTACCCCGACAGGGACGCCGTCGAGTTGCGCAAGGACCTCGCCGACTACCTCGGCCACGGTCTCACCGCCCGGCAGCTCTGGGCGGCGAACGGCTCCAATGAGATCATCCAGCAGCTGCTCCAGGCGTTCGGCGGCCCGGGCCGAACCGCACTCGGCTTCGAGCCGTCCTACTCGATGCACCCGCTGATCTCCCAGGTCACCGGCACCGAGTGGATCGAGGGCAGCCGCGACGCCGGCTACGGCCTGTCCACCGCCGCCGAGCAGGTGAAGACCCGCAGGCCCGGCGTGGTGTTCGTCACCTCGCCGAACAACCCCACCGGCACCTCCGTGCCGCTTGACCTCGTCGAGGAGGTCTACGACGCGGCCGCCGGCCTGGTCGTCGTCGACGAGGCCTACGCCGAGTTCGCCCGCGCGGGCACCCCGAGCGCGCTCACCCTGCTGCCCGGCAGGCCGCGGCTCGTCGTCTGCCGCACGATGTCGAAGGCCTTCGCCGCCGCCGGCACCAGGCTCGGCTACCTCGCCGCCGACCCGGCCGTGGTCGACGCGCTGCTCCTGGTGCGGCTGCCGTATCACCTGTCCACGGTCACCCAAGCCGTCGCGCGCGCCGCCATCGCGCACCGAGACGAGCCGCTCGCGACCGTCGAGGCACTCCGCCAAAGCCGTGACGACCTGGTTGGATGGCTACGGGGGCACGGCCTCACGGTCGCCGACAGCGACGCCAACTTCGTGCTGTTCGGCGTCTTCGACGACCGGGACGCCGTCTGGCAGGGCCTGCTAGACCGCGGTGTCCTCATCCGCAACACCGGCCCCGAGGGCTGGCTCCGCGTCACCGTCGGCACCGCCGCCGAGAACGACGCGTTCAAGCAGGCACTCAAGGAGGACCGCAACCTATGAGCTACACCCGCGTCGGCCGCGTGGCCCGCGAGACCAAGGAGACCGAGCTCCTCGTCGAGCTTGACCTCGACGGCCCCGGCCCGGTCGAGGTGGAGACCGGCGTCCCGTTCTTCGACCACATGCTCAGCCAGCTTGGCAAGCACGGCTGCCTCGGCCTCACCG
This sequence comes from Trebonia sp., assembly GCA_033854775.1. GTDB lineage: Bacteria > Actinomycetota > Actinomycetes > Streptosporangiales > Streptosporangiaceae > Trebonia. The sequence continues at coordinate 1,338 of JAWWPV010000336.1, read as the reverse complement.
TCCGCGCCAAGGGCGACACCGAGATCGACGCGCACCACACGGTTGAGGACACGTCGATCGCACTCGGCCAGGCCCTGAGGGAGGCCCTGGGCGACAAGTCGGGCATCCAGCGGTTCGGCGACGCGCTCGTCCCCCTGGACGAGACGCTGGTCCGTGCCGCCGTCGACCTGTCGGGCCGCCCCTACGTGGTGCACGAGGAGCCGGACGGGATGTCCCCGATGATCGGCGCCAGCTACGACACCACGCTCACCAGGCACATCTGGGAGTCCCTCGCGTTCTCGGCCGGCATCTGCCTGCACGTCCACGTGCTGTACGGCAGGAACCCGCACCATATCGTCGAGGCCCAGTTCAAGGCCGTCGCCCGCGCCCTGCGCGCCGCCGCTGCCTTCGACCCCAGGTCCCCGGGCGTCCCATCCACCAAGGGCGTCCTCTAAAAGCGAGAGCAAGCAAAAGGCAAGGACCAAGAGAGAGATCCCGAACGGATGCGGCTGACCCTGGACACCAACCATGACTGCTAAGGTCGTGGTCCTCGACTACGGTTCCGGGAACCTGCGCTCCGCCGAGCGGGCCCTGGCCCGCGCCGGCGCCGACGTCACGGTGACCGCCGACCTCAGCGCGGCCGCCGAGTGCGACGGCCTCGTCGTCCCCGGCGTCGGCGCGTTCGCCGCCTGCATGGCCGGGCTGCGCGGCATCGGCGGCGAGAAGGTGATCGCCGGCCGGGTCGAGGCGGGCCGCCCGGTCCTCGGCATCTGCGTCGGCATGCAGATCCTCTTTACCGAGGGCGTGGAATTCGGCCTGCGAACCGAGGGGTGCGGCGTCTTCCCGGGCACCGTCGACCGCCTCGACGCCCCGGTCCTGCCGCACATGGGCTGGAACACCGTCACGCCCCCCGGCGGCTCGGTCCTGTTCAACGGCATCGAAGAGGGCACGCGCTTCTACTTCGTGCACTCCTTCGCCCTGCGCATGCGCGACGCCGCCCCGCTGCTGACCGCGGGCGCGAAGCTCACGGTCACCGAGCACGGCGAGCCCTTCGCCGCCGCCGTCGAGCAGGGCGCAGTGGCCGCGACCCAGTTCCACCCGGAAAAATCCGGCGACGCCGGCGCGGCCGTCATCACCAACTGGCTGGAGACACTGTGAGCACGCTGGTTCTGCTGCCCGCCGTCGACGTCGCCGGCGGGCAGGCGGTCCGCCTCGTTCAGGGGGCCGCCGGGTCTGAGACCTCCTACGGCGACCCGGTCGACGCCGCCCTCGCCTGGCAGGCGGCCGGCGCGGACTGGGTGCACCTCGTCGACCTCGACGCCGCCTTCGGCCGGGGCTCGAACGCCAACCTGCTCGCCG
>JAWWPV010000335.1:0-6318 GCA_033854775.1 Trebonia sp. | reverse complement strand
AGGAGGCGGTGGCCAAGGCCGTCGAGGCCGCCGCCGCCGACATCGTCGCGCGCATCGCGTCCCTGGAGGACACGGTGCTCACGCTGGCCGAGGCGCTGCTCCGCCCCGCCATCCGTGCCCCGCAGGCGTCAAACGCGGCGCACAACGGCCGTGGTTGAGAAAGTCAAGGTCAACGACGGGAGCATCCAGAACGGAAGCGGCTGACTCTGACCGCCAGATTCCGCCCTACTCCCACTCGATGGTGCCCGGTGGCTTGCTCGTGACGTCGAGGACCACGCGGTTGACCTCGCGGACCTCGTTGGTGATCCGGGTGGAGATCCGCGCCAGCAGGTCATAGGGCAGCCGCGCCCAGTCGGCGGTCATCGCGTCCTCGCTAGTCACGGGCCTGATGACGACCGGGTGGCCGTACGTCCTCCCGTCACCCTGCACGCCCACCGAGCGGACGTCGGCGAGCAGCACCACCGGGCACTGCCAGACGGTCTGGTCGAGGCCGGCCGCGGTCAGCTCCGCCCGCGCGATGGCGTCCGCCTCGCGCAGGATCGCGAGCCGCTCCGCGGTGACCTCGCCGATGATCCTGATGCCTAGGCCGGGGCCGGGGAACGGCTGGCGCCACACGATCTCGGCCGGCAGCCCGAGCTCCTCGCCGACCTTGCGCACCTCGTCCTTGAACAGCGAGCGCAGCGGCTCGACCAGGTGGAACTTGAGGTCGTCGGGGAGGCCGCCCACGTTGTGGTGCGACTTGATGTTCGCGGTGCCAGTGCCGCCGCCGGACTCCACCACGTCCGGGTAGAGCGTCCCCTGGACGAGGAACTCCGTCGCCTCACCGAGCGCGCCGGCGTTGGCGGTGATCTCCCGTGCGGCCCGCTCGAACGCGCGGATGAACTCGCGGCCGATGATCTTGCGTTTCTGCTCCGGGTCCGTGACCCCGCCGAGGGCGGCGAGGAACTCGGCGGACGCGTCGACCACGTGCAGGTTGACCCCGGTCGCCGCGACGAAGTCCTGCTCGACCTGCTCGGCCTCGCCCTCGCGCAGGAGCCCGTGGTCGACGAACACGCAGGTCAGCCGGTCGCCGAGGGCACGCTGCACGAGAGCGGCCGCGACCGCGGAGTCGACTCCGCCGGACAGCCCGCAGATCGCCCGGCCGCCGCCGACCTGCTCCCTGATCCGCTCGGTCTGCTCCTCGACGATGTTCAGCATCGTCCACGTCGGACGGCAGCCCGCCGCCTCGAGGAACCGGCGCACGATCTTGGTGCCGTACTCGGTGTGCATCACCTCGGGGTGGAACTGCACGCCGTACAGGCCGCGCTCCTGGTCCTCGACCGCGGCGGCGGGTGTCGCGGCCGTCTGCGCGGTCACCGTGAACCCTGGCGGCGCGACGGTCGAGGTGTCACCGTGCGACATCCACACGCTGAGCTCGGGGCCGAGCCCCGCGAGGAGCCGGCCGCCTGTGCTCTGACCCGGCTCGCCCAGGACGTGCAGCGGCGTGCCGCCGTACTCGGCCGCGCCGGTCCGCTCGACCGCGCCGCCAAGCTCGCGGACCAGCACCTGGTGCCCGTAGCAGATGCCGAAGACCGGCACACCCGCGTCGAACAGCCCGTCAGGCGCCGCCGGGGCACCCTCGGCGTAGACCGACGCGGGCCCGCCGGACAGGATGATCGCCTTCGGGTGCCTGGCCAGCATCTCGCTCACCGGCATCGTGGACGGCACGATCTCCGAGTAGACGTGGCACTCTCGTACGCGGCGGGCGATGAGCTGGGCATACTGCGCACCGAAGTCAACGACCAGAACGGTGTCAAACCCACCAGGTCCGGACACGTGCCCCCCTTCCACCAGGTGTTTCCCTCGCACGAGGTTACATGCGGTTGCGACCCTCTAGGGGGCGCCCTCCGCGGGGCCGCCCTCGGCCGCATCCGGTTGCGTGGCCGGCCCGGACACCGGCTCCGGGCGCGGGGTGACGCGGAGGCGCGCGATGCGGCGGCCGTCCATCTCGGTCACCGTGATCGTGTAACGGGGGATCTCGACCGCGTCGCCCGGCTTCGGAAGCTCGCCGAGGGCGGCGAGCACGTAGCCGGCGACGGTCTCGTAGGGTCCTTCAGGCAACCTGATCGAGGTCTGCTCGGCGAACTCGTCCAGGTTGAGCAGGCCGTCCACCTCCACCTCGCCCTGCGGCAGCTTGGTGGCCGGGGCCTCGCCGGAGTCGTACTCGTCCCTGATGTCGCCGATCAGCTCCTCGACCAGGTCCTCAAGGGTGACGATGCCCGCGGTGCCGCCGTACTCGTCGACCACGATCGCCAGGTGGGCGCGCTCGCGGCGCATCTCCGAGAGGGCGGAAAGCACCGTCTTGCTGATCGGCAGGAACTTGATCGGCCTGACCGCCTGGTCGACCAGCGCCGCCTTGTCTGGTGCGCCAGGTCCGAGCAGGTCCCTGAGGTGCACGAAGCCGACGACGTTGTCATACGAGCCCTGGTAGACCGGCAGCCGCGAGTACGGGACGCTTGAGGCGATCTGCGCGGCCTCGCCGACCGTGGTGCCCGCCGCGAGGAACTCGACCTCCGTGCGCGGCCGCAGCACCTCGCGGATCTGCCGCTTGCCCGCGTCGAAGACCTCGCCGACGATGCGCCGCTCGTCCACGCTCAGCGTCTGCGTGCCCGCGAGCAGCTCGCGGACCTCTTGTTCCGTTATCGCCTGGCGGCCCTGCCGCGGGTCGGCACCGAGCAGCCTGACCACCACGTTGACCGAGATGGACAGCAGCCAGACGACGGGCCGCGCCAGCCGGGCGATCACGTCGAGCGTCGGCGCGGCGAACAGCGCGATCCTGACGGTGCGCTGCAGCGCCAGGCGCTTCGGCGCCAGTTCGCTGAACACCAGGGTGAGGAAGGTGATGCACACGGTCACGATGGCGAACGCGAGCGGTGACGCCACGTCGTGGGCCACGTGCCGGCTGACCAGCCAGGTGCTCAGCAGCCCGGCCAGGGTGTCGGCGCCGTAGGCGCCAATTACCAGCGTCGCGAGGGTGGTGCCGATCTGCACGGACGCAAGGAACCGGTTGGGATCGGAGGCGAGCTTCGCCGCCGTCGCCCCGCGCCTGCCGCGCTTGGCAAGCGACCGCACCTGGCCCTCGCGCAGCGAGACCAGGGCCATCTCCGCGGAGGCAAAGAACCCGCCGATGGACACGATGACAAGGACGATGACAACGTCCAGGACGACCTTCACGTCGCGATCGCCGACTTCCTTAGCTGGTGCTAATGTCCCAGGCCAATTACTTGCGACAGTGTAAACCGGATACCGTATCGGTCCCGTGGAGTCGATACGCACGCCCGGAGGCAACATGAAGACGGCGGCGACGGAAGTCTGGTTCGCTCCCGGGCGCGCCAACCTGATGGGCGAGCACACCGACTATAACGAGGGCTTCGTCCTGCCGTTCGCGCTCGCCCAGGGCGTGACCGCGACCGCGACGGCGCGGGAGGATGAGCTGCTCGTGCTGCGGTCCAAGCAGATGCCAGACGACCCGGCGACCGTCCACCTGGACTCACTCACGCCAGGCTCGGTGACCGGCTGGGCGGCCTACCCGGCGGGCGTGGCGTGGGCGCTGCGCGCGGCCGGCTACGTGGTGCGCGGCGCGTCACTTGACGTCGACTCCGACCTGCCCGTCGGTGCGGGCGTGTCTTCGTCCGCCGCGCTCGAATGCTCGGTGGCCCTGGCGCTGTGCTCGCTGTCGGCGGTGTCGGTGCCGCGCCCGGCGCTGGCCGCGATCGCCAGGCGGGCGGAAAACGAGTTCGTCGGCGCCCCGACCGGCATCATCGACCAGTCCGCCGCATTGCTCTGCGCGAAGGATCACGCGCTGCTCCTTGACTGCGGAACGCTTGCGGCAACCCAGGTGCCGTTCCGGCCCGCCGCGGCCGGTGCGGCCGCCCTGGTGATCGACACCCGCGTGACGCACGCGCTTGTCGCGGGCGAGTACGCGGCGCGCCGCGCCGAGTGCGAGGCGGCCGCGCGCGTGCTTGGCGTGCCTGCCCTCGGCGCGGTGACCGATCTCCGCGTCCTTGACCGGCTCGGTGACCCGGTGCTCCGCCGCAGGGCCAGGCACGTGATCACCGACAGCGCCCGGGCCAGGGCGATCGCCACGGCGCTCCAGGGCTCCGGCGGAGAGGCCGGCGTGCACGGCAAAATATACGGATTTATCGGGGAATTGCTGGTCGAGGGACACGCCTCGCTCCGCGACGACTTCGAGGTCTCCTGGCCGGAGGCCGACGTTACGGTCGAGACCGCCATCGTGGCGGGCGCGTATGGCGCCAAGATGATCGGCGGCGGCTTCGGCGGCTCGGTCCTGGCCCTGGTACCCACGGGAAACGCAGAGGTCGTCCGCACGGCGGTGACGGAGACGTTCACCGCCCGCGGCTGGACGCCACCGGAGTTCCTCGACGCGGTCCCGTCACCGCCGGCCCGCAGGCTCTCCTAGCAGGCAGGACTACTGGTCCTCGTCGTCGTCCTCATCGGCGGGGTCGTCGACGACGTGCACGGCGGCTTCCTCCGCGCTCGCGCCACCGCCGTCGATCCCGGTGTCGCTGGCGAGCAGTTCGCCGTCCTGGACGGCGGGTACGTCCTCGTCTTCGCCGTACACGTCCGCTTCGACGGCCGCGAGCCGACCGGCCCTTAGGTCTGGATCGTCGTCGCGCTCGAGGCGTTCGACGTCGCCGCCGGTCTCGTTCTCGTCCCAGGAATCTTCGCCGGCCCCGACGGTCTCGTCCGGCTCTTCCTCGGCCAGCAACTCGTCGAGGGACTCCTCGTTCTCTTCGCCCTCCAGCGCGTAGCGCACGCCCGCCGACCAGCGGTCGGGGGTGGCGATTCCCTGGTCGAGCGGGTCATCGCCCGGCTTGCCGTCCAGGGTGTCGTTCGCGTCGAGAACCGTGTAGTCCTCAAGGTCCTGGGACTCGTGATTGCTGGAGTCAGGCATGACCTCATCTCCTCGTCGCTCGGCGTCACTCGCGCTGGCAGCCCCGCGGTCGGTGGCTTACCTGCCACCCTAGCCGGTGACCGCCAAGCCCAGTCCGGTGGAACGGGTGGGGCCGCCGCGGCGGTGTGAGGGACGGTACGTATACCCGCCGCCTTAGCGGACTGTAACCTGCCTGTCATGAGTACTCCCGTAACCGTGACTGTGACCGGCGCAGCCGGGCAGATCGGCTATGCCTTGTTGTTCCGTATCGCTTCCGGACAGCTTCTCGGGCCTGACGTGCCGGTCCGACTGCGGCTGCTGGAGATCACCCCGGCCCTGCAGGCGGCCGAGGGCACCGCGATGGAACTGAACGACGGCGCCTTTCCGCTGCTGGCCGACATCGACATCACTGATGATCTCAAGACCGCCTTCGACGGCGCGAACGTCGCCCTGCTGGTCGGCGCGCGGCCGCGTACCGCGGGCATGGAGCGCGGCGACCTGCTGCAGGCCAACGGCGGGATCTTCGGCCCGCAGGGCAAGGCCATCAACGAGCACGCCGCGAGCGACATCAAGGTTCTCGTGGTCGGCAACCCGGCCAACACGAACGCACTGATCGCCCAGCGCAGCGCGCCCGACGTGCCCGCGAGCCGGTTCACCGCGATGACCCGCCTGGACCACAACCGCGCGGTCTCGCAGCTCGCGGCCAAGCTGTCCGTCCCGGTCACCGCCATCGAGCACCTGACCATCTGGGGTAACCACTCCGCCACCCAGTACCCCGACCTCTACAACACGGTGGTGAACGGGCGCAGCGCCGCCGAGCAGGTGGACGAGGAGTGGCTCACCCGTACGTTCATCCCCGAGGTCTCCCAGCGGGGCGCGGCGATCATCAAGGCCCGGGGCGCGTCCTCGGCCGCTTCCGCCGCCAGCGCCGCGCTCAACCACGTGCACGACTGGGTTAACGGCACCGGCTGGACGTCCGCGGCTGTCGTCTCGGACGGTTCCTACGGCGTGGCCGAGGGGCTGATCAGTTCCTTCCCCGTCCGTTCCGCCAACGGCGAATGGGAAATCATCCAGGGGCTGCCGATCAACGACTTCTCCCGCGGCAAGATCGACGCCTCTGTCGCCGAGCTCGCCGCCGAGCGGGACGCGGTCAAGGAACTCGGCCTCATCTAAGAACGTCGCGCTTCAACCGAAGGCCCCGGAACCGCTACCTGGTTCCGGGGCCTTTCGGCGTGACCGTTGGCGCCGGCACCGGGGCTAGAGCGCTGCGAGTGCCTCGTTGAAGGTCTTCGAGGGACGCATCACGGCAGCGGTCTTCTCGGCGTCGGGCAGGTAGTAGCCACCGCTGTCGGCTGGCTGGCCCTGGACCGCGAGGAACTCCGCGA
>JAWWPV010000334.1:0-4054 GCA_033854775.1 Trebonia sp. | reverse complement strand
CCGACCGCGGTGCGTCGCGGTTCCCCCGACTTTCGCCCGGTGGTCTCCAGCATGGTCATCGGTGACCGTCGACCAACTGGATTGACCACCAGGCGTTGAGCCGTGTGAACGATGCGCCGCTTGAGCTGTTGCAGGTCGGTCATGCGCGCAGGCTATCCGACATCAGGCAGCAGCGGTCACCGCTTGCGACGCAGGCTCCAGCGCCTGGGCGACGATCGCGGCCACGTCGGTCATCGGCTTGACGTCCAACGCCTCGAGCACCTCGGCCGGCACATCGTCCAGGTCTGGCTCGTTGCGCTGCGGGATGAACACCGTCGAAAGCCCGGCTCGCTGCGCGGCGAGCAGCTTCTGTTTGACGCCGCCGATCGGCAGGACGCGGCCGTTCAGCGTCACCTCGCCGGTCATCCCGACGTCGGAGCGGACCTGCCGCCCGGTTGCCATCGACACGAGCGCGGTGACCATCGTCACGCCCGCCGACGGGCCGTCTTTCGGCACCGCGCCGGCCGGGACGTGCACGTGGATCTTGCGGTCCAGTGCCTTCGGGTCGACACCCAGCTGCTCGGCATGGGAGCGCACGTAGGAGAGCGCGATCTGCGCCGACTCCTTCATCACGTCGCCGAGCTGGCCGGTGAGCGTGACGCCGCTCGCACCGGTCTCCGCGTCCGCCAGGGACGCTTCGATGTAGAGCACGTCGCCGCCCGCACCGGTGACCGCCAGGCCGGTAGCCACGCCGGGCACCGCCGTCCGGCGGTCACTCGACGTCAGCTTGGTCTCCGGGGTGAACCGGGGCCGGCCGAGGTAGTCCTTCAGGTTCGCGGTCGACACCGTCACCGGGATCACGCCCGGCTCGAGCGCCTCCTTCGCGGAGACCTTCCGCAGCACCCGGGCGATGGCCCGCTCGAGCGACCGGACGCCCGCCTCGCGGGTGTACTCGGCCGCGATGAGCCGCAGCGCGTCGTCCTCGATCTTGACCTCGTCCGCGGTCAGGCCGGACTTGTCCAGCTGCCTGGACAGCAGGTGGTCACGACCGATGGCGACCTTCTCGTCCTCGGTGTAGCCGTCGAGCGTAACAAGCTCCATCCGGTCGAGCAGCGGCCCGGGGATGCCGTCGAGCACGTTCGCCGTGGCCAGGAACACCACGTCGGACAGGTCGAGGTCGACCTCGAGGTAGTGGTCGCGGAACGTGTGGTTCTGCGCCGGGTCGAGGACTTCGAGCAGCGCGGCCGCCGGGTCGCCCCGGTAGTCGCTGCCGATCTTGTCCACCTCGTCGAGCAGCACGACCGGGTTCATCGTGCCCGCCTCGCGGATGGCACGGACGATCCGGCCGGGCAGCGCGCCGACGTAGGTGCGCCGGTGACCGCGGATCTCTGCCTCGTCCCTGATGCCACCGAGCGCGACGCGGACGAACTTGCGCTCCATGGCCCGCGCGACCGACTCGCCGAGTGAGGTCTTGCCGACACCGGGCGGGCCGACTAGCGCGAGCACGGCACCGGAGCGCCGCCCGCCGACGACCCCGAGGCCACGGTCGCTGCGCCGCTTGCGCACCGCCAGGTACTCGATGATGCGCTCCTTCACGTCGTCGAGCCCGGTGTGGTCCTCATCGAGGATCTGCCGCGCGCCGGCGATGTCGTAGGCGTCCTCGGTCCGCTCGTTCCACGGGATCTCGAGGATGGTGTCAAGCCAGGTGCGGATCCAGCCGACTTCGGGCGACTGCTCGGAGGTGCGCTCCAGCTTGTCAACCTCGCGCAGCGCGGCCTCGCGGACGTGCTCCGGCAGGTCGGCCGCCTCGACGCGGGCCCGGTAGTCCTCTTCCTCGGTGCCCTTGCCGCTGCCGGTCAGCTCGTTCAGCTCCTTGCGGACCGCCGCGAGCTGCTGGCGAAGCAGGAATTCCTTCTGCTGCTTCTCCATGCCCTCGGTCACGTCCTTGCGGATGGACTCGGCGACGTCGAGCTCGGCCAGGTGGTCCTTGATCCAGCGGATCGCGGTCTCAAGCCGGCTTTCAACGTTGGCGTTCTCGAGCAGCTGCAGCTTCTGCTCGGCGCTGAGGTAGCTCGCGTACCCGGCCCGGTCGGCGATGGCCGACGGGTCGTCGAGCTGCTGGATCATGTCCACGACCTGCCACGCGCCGCGATTCTGCAGCGTGGCGACGACCAGGGACTTGTACTCCTTGGCCAGTTCCGTTGTCTTGGCACCGAGGCCGGTCTCTTCGATGAGCGTGCCCTCGACCCACAGCGCCGCCCCGGTCCCGGTGGTCCCGTGGCCGATCCTCACGCGGGAAACGCCGCGCAGCACCGCACCGGGCTCACCGCCAGGCAGCCGCCCGACCTGCTCGATGACGGCGAGCGTGCCGGTGCCCGCGAGCCCGCGGTCGCCGATCCTGGGAACGACGAGCACCTGGTCCTTCTCTTCAGAACGGATGCCTGGCACCCGTCCAAGTCCCCTGCTATTACGTGCGGCGTCGATGGCGCCGCGGACCTCGTTGTCTGTGAGCTCGATGGGGACAACCATGCCCGGCAGCACCACGTCATCGTCCAGTGGCAGCACCGCCAGCGTGAGCGTTTCGCTCATTAGGCCCCTCCTAAGGTTGAGTCAACTACACTCAAGAACCTGGAGCCCGTGATTGTTCCCTGGCTGGTGTCCGCCCAGAGCGATCACGTTTCGCGGTGGTTTGCGCCGCCGTTAGATCAGCTTCGCCTGGTGCGTGCCGCGCTCGATGGTGATCGCGGCCGTGTAGCCCTCGCTCGTGATCGGCTTGACGACCTGGACCCGGACCCAGGTGAGGCCGTAGTCCGCGATGAGGCGCTGCGCGACGCGCTCGGCGGCCGTCTCGATGAGCTGGAACTTGCCCTCGATGACGACGGTCTTGACCGTGTGCGCGACCGCCGAGTAGTCGAGCGCGTCCCCGATGTCATCGCGGCCGGCCGCCCTGGCGACGTCGGCGGCCATGTCCACCGAGAAGGTGAGGTCCTGCTCGATCTCGCGCTCCCAGTCGTACACGCCGATGACCGTGGCGACCCGCAGGTCCCTGACTGACACTATGTCTGGCACAAGATCGATGCTAGCCACCTTCCCCGGTAACCAGCACGGCCCCATCAGTGACACTCGGTAACGAAATGCGAAAATGTGGCTACGGAATGCATCCTTTCGTGATAGCTGTTGAACTATGACCGACTCGGACGAACAGTTGCCTCCCGGGGGGACGCCCTCCCGCGTCCCGCGGGGAATGTCCGATGGAGAGGCGAATATGCCGGACATGCGCGTCGCGGCAGAAGGACACCTGCGGGCGCTCGCCGGCGAGCACGCGCGGCTGCGGGACGACCAGTGGACGGCGATCCGTGCCCTCGTCGCGGAGCGGCGCCGGGCGCTCGTGGTGCAGCGGACCGGGTGGGGCAAGTCCGCGGTGTACTTCGTCGCGACCGCGCTGCTGCGCGCTCGCGGCGCCGGGCCGACGGTCATCGTCTCGCCGCTGCTCGCGCTGATGCGCAACCAGGTCGAGGCCGCGGCGCGCGCGGGCATCCACGCGCGCACGATCAACTCGGCGAACCTGGAGGAGTGGGAGCAGGTGCACGCCGAGATCCGCGACGGCGCGGTCGACGTCCTGCTCGTCAGCCCCGAGCGGCTGAATAACCCGGGGTTCCGCGACAACGTCTTGCCGCATCTCACGAAGACGGCCGGGCTGATCGTGATCGACGAGGCGCACTGCATCTCCGACTGGGGGCACGATTTCCGCCCCGATTACCGCCGGATCAGGACGCTCCTGTCGACCCTGCCCGCGGACATCCCGGTGCTCGCCACCACCGCCACGGCCAACGAGCGCGTCACGTTGGACGTGGCGGAGCAGTTGTCCTCCGGTGAGAACGACGTGCTCGTGCTGCGCGGGCCGCTCGACCGGGAATCGCTGCGGCTGGCGGTCGTCAGCCTGCCGGCCGCCCCTATGCGGCTGGCGTGGCTCGCGGCCAACCTCGCGAGCGGCGCGCTGCCTGGCTCGGGGATCATCTACACGCTCACGGTCGCCGCGGCGTACGAGACCGCGGCGTTCCTGCGCGAGCAGGGC
>JAWWPV010000333.1:0-4630 GCA_033854775.1 Trebonia sp. | reverse complement strand
TCAAGGTGACGTCCCGTGCCCCTCGTTAGATCGTGCGTCCTGCGGGGCGATATGGGCGCGTCGGTTTCCGAGTTGCCCGTCCCCCCGTCCCGGGCGTGTCGCGGTCCCGCAGGCCGTCGGTTTCGCGCCTTGCCTGTCCTTCTGACGTGTGTTCTCGGGTGGCGCTGGCCGGTGTGATCGCGGGTCATCCGGGTGTGCGGCCCTGGAAGGCCGGCCGGTTCGCCCGTTGTGCCCCGGTTTGCGAGTGCCGCGGGGCGGCTGTTTCCGTGATCGAGGGTCACCGGGGGCGGATATCGCCACTTTTGACCCGCAATCGCGAAATAGCCCCGTTACGGTCGTCGGTTTGTTCCGTTTTATGGCGGTGAGCGGGCCAACCCGCTGGCCTTCGAAGGCCTTTCGCCGCGATGACCCGCGATCACGGCCGACTGCCAGGTCCCGATCGCTAAGTGCGGCAGTAGTGTTACGGGCGCGGGCGGTGAAAGATCGCGAGAAGACGCCAGGCGAGGCCGGGCGCGCGGAACCTGGGGCAGTCGGGGCAAAGCGCGCACTCGGTCCCGGCGCGGTAGTGCTCGTGCGCGGGCCGCCCATGGCCGCAGCGGCAGACAGCGTCGCTGGACTCGTCCCGGTGCATAGGACTCGAATGTTAGCGGCACCGTGCGCCCTGGGTCCCGGGCAGGTGGCCCTAGCCGAGCGCTCGGGCCAGGTCCGCGAGCAGGTCGTCCGGGTCCTCGATCCCGACCGACAGCCGGACCAGGTCAGGCGGCACCTCAAGCGGGGACCCGGCGACCGAGGCGTGCGTCATCCGCGCCGGGTGCTCGATCAGCGACTCGACGCCGCCGAGCGACTCACCGAGCGTGAACAGCGTGGTGCGGTCGCAGACATCGACGGCCTTTTCCTCGCCCGCCGCCAGGCGGAAGGAGACCATGCCGCCAAAGTCACGCATCTGCGACTTGGCGACCTCGTGCCCGGGATGGCCGGGCAACCCCGGGTACAGGACCGACGTCACGGCCGGATGGTCGACGAGCGCCTCGGCCACGCGGGCGGCGTTGGCGCAGTGCCGGTCCATCCGCGCCGCGAGGGTCTTGACGCCGCGCAGCGTGAGCCACGCGTCGAACGGGCCGGCCACCGCCCCGGTGGCGTTCTGGTTAAAGGCGATCTCGTCGGCGTGCCCCGGGTCCTTCAGTACGATGGCGCCGCCCACTACGTCCGAGTGACCGCCGAGGTACTTGGTGGTGGAATGGACGACGACGTCGGCGCCCAGGTCGAGCGGGCGCTGGAGGTACGGCGAGGCGAACGTGTTGTCCACGACGAGCAGCGCGCCGTGGTCGTGGGCAAGCGTGGCGAGCGCCCGGATGTCGACAATCGACAGCAGTGGATTCGTGGGCGACTCCGCCCAGATCAGGCGAGGTCGCCGCTCGGCCGCGGCTTTGGCGACGGCTCCGAGATCGGTTTGCCTAACGGGGGTGTGTTCCACCCCCCATGCCCTCATGACCTTGTCAAACAGGCGGAACGTCCCGCCGTAGGCGTCGACAGGAATAAGGACGCGGTCGCCTGGCCGGCAGAGCGTCCGGATCAGGCAGTCCTCGGCGGCCATGCCTGACGCGAACGCGAACGCCCGCGCGCCGTTCTCCAGGGCGGCCATGCAGGTTTCCAGCGCGGTGCGGGTGGGGTTGGCGGTGCGCGAGTACTCATAGCCGCCCCGGGTGCCGCCGATGCCGTCCTGCTTGTAGGTCGAGGTCTGGTAGATCGGCGTGACGACCGCGCCGGTGAGCGGATCCGGGTCCTGCCCGGCGTGGATCGCCAGGGTCTCGAAGCGCAGCCTCTCGGCCGTCCAGGGGTCGAGGTTCACTGGTTACCTCCCGCGTAGTAGGCGAGCAGGTCGGCGCGGGTGAGCACGGCGGCCGGCTTGCCGTCGACGTGCACGAGCGCCGCGCCTGACTTCTCCAGGGCCGCGGCGGCGCGGCTGACCGGCTCGCCCTGGCCGAGCACCGGCAGCGCCGGCGACATGTGGCTGCTGACCGGGTCCTGCGGCCTGGCCCGGCCGCTCACCAGGGCATCGAGCAGGTCGCGCTCGGCGACGGACCCGGCGACCTCCGCCGCCATCAGCGGTGGCTCCTCCTGGACCACAGGGAGCTGCGAGACGTCGTACTCGCGCAGCAGCGCGATCGCCTGCGCGACGGTCTCGTCCGGGTGGACGTGGACCAGGGCCGGAAGCTGGGATTGCCTGGCGGAGAGGAGATCGGCGACGGTGACGCCCGTGGCCTGCTCGCGGAGGAATCCGTAGTCGGCCATCCAGGCGTCGTTGAAGATCTTCGACAGGTAGCCGCGGCCGCCGTCGGGAAGCAGGACGACGATAACGGCGTCCGGCTCCGCCGTGGCCGCGACGCGCAGTGCCACGGCCACGGCGAGACCCGACGAGCCGCCGACGAGCAGGCCCTCCTCGCGGGCGAGCCGCCTGGTCATCGCGAAGGAGTCGGCGTCGCTGATCGCGATCACCCCATCGGCGATGTTCCGGTCGAAGGTGGCCGGCCAGATGTCCTCGCCGACGCCCTCCACCAGGTAGGGGCGGCCGGTCCCGCCGGAGTAGACGGAGCCTTCCGGGTCCGCCCCGATGATCTTCACCTTGCCCTTGGACGCTTCCTTGAGGTAGCGGCCGGTGCCGGAGATCGTGCCACCGGTCCCGATGCCCGCTACGAAGTGGGTGACCTGCCCGTCGGTCTGCCGCCAGATCTCCGGGCCCGTCCAGTGATAATGCGCGGCCGGGTTGTCGGGGTTCGCGTACTGATCGGGCTGCCAGCCGTTCTCGGTCTCCCTGGCGAGGCGGCGGGCGACGCTGTAGTAGGAGTCCGGGTGGTCGGGCGGCACGCTCGTGGGGCACACGACGACCTCGGCACCGTAGGCGCGGAGCACGGCCACCTTGTCGGCGGCCACCTTGTCCGGGCAGGTGAACACGCACCGGTAGCCGCGCTCCTGCGCGACGATCGCCAGGCCGACGCCCGTGTTGCCCGAGGTCGGCTCCACGATCACGCCGCCTTCGCGGAGCCTGCCCTGCCGCTCCGCCGTCTCCACCATCCGCAGGGCGATGCGGTCCTTCACCGAGCCACCCGGATTCAGGTACTCGATCTTCGCGAGCACGTTGCCCGTCCTCGCGATGCCCTTCGTTACCGACTTCAGCCGAAGCAGGGGTGTGTTCCCCATCGCCTCGGTCAGCGAGTCGTACACCTCCACCCGGTTCTCCCCTGGCTAGCTTGACCCTGGTGCATCATCTCGTGCTCCGGGTAGACGCTAGCGGTTGCACCCCTCATAAGGCTGTTAACGTGGAATGCGAAACGCGCAAATACCAGGAGGCATCGGTATGCCAGAAGCCGTCATCGTCGCGACCGCCCGCTCACCCATCGGCCGGGCATTCAAGGGATCGCTGACCTCCATCAGGCCCGATGACCTGCTCGCCCAGATCGTGACGGCGGTGCTTGCCAAGGTACCGCAACTGGAGCCGTCCCAGGTAGAAGACCTGATCGTCGGCTGCGGGCTGCCGGGCGGCGAGCAGGGGTTCAACATGGCCAGGGTCGTCGCGGTCATGCTCGGCCTCGACGGCGTGCCAGGGACCACGGTCAACCGCTACTGCTCATCGTCGCTCCAGAGCACCAGGATGGCCTATCACGCGATCAAGGCCGGCGAGGGTGACGTATTCATCACCGCCGGCGTCGAGTGCGTCTCCCGGTTCGTGAAGGGGTCGAGCGACAGCCTGCCCGACACGCATAACCCGCTGTTCACCGACGCGGAGGCGCGGGCGGTGACCACTGCGGCGGCGGAGACCCCCTGGCACGACCCGCGCGAGGACGGCGAGGTGCCCGACATCTACATCGCGATGGGCCAGACCGCGGAGAACCTCGCCTCGCTGCGCGGCATCACGCGGGCCGAGCAGGACGAGTTCGGGGTCCGGTCGCAGAACCTCGCCGAGAAGGCACTCGCCAACGGCTTCTGGCAGCGGGAGATCACGCCGGTGACGCTGCCCGACGGCTCGGTCGTAGCGGCGGACGACGGGCCGCGGCCGGGGACGACCCTGGACAAGATGGCCACGCTTAAGCCGGCGTTCCGCGAGCACGGGACGGTGACGGCGGGGAACTGCTGCCCGCTGAACGACGGCGCGGCCGCCCTGGTCGTGATGAGCGACGCGAAGGCGGCGGAGCTTGGGCTGACGCCACTGGCGCGGATCGTATCGACCGGGGTCAGCGCGCTGTCGCCGGAGATCATGGGCCTCGGTCCGGTGGCAGCGTCGCAGCAGGCACTGCGGCGGGCCGGGATGGCGATCAGCGACATCGACCTCGCGGAGATCAACGAGGCGTTCGCGGCCCAGGTCATCCCCTCCTACCGGGACCTGGGCATTGACCTCGCGCGGCTGAACGTGAACGGCGGCGCGATCGCCGTCGGCCACCCGTTCGGCATGACCGGGGCGCGGATCGCCACCACGCTCATTAACAGCCTTCAGTTCCATGACAAGACGATGGGCCTGGAGACCATGTGCGTCGGAGGCGGCCAGGGCATGGCGATGATCCTCGAGCGGCTGGCCTAGGCGGCTGCCTCCCCGGGGGGACGACCATCTCCCCGGGGAACGCCCCAGGGCCCCCAG
>JAWWPV010000332.1:0-6024 GCA_033854775.1 Trebonia sp. | reverse complement strand
GACGGGCGCTGCGGCAGGCGCCAGTCCTGCGGCCACCGCCTGCCCGGGCTCGCAGGCGGCCCCCGTGGCGCCCGGGTGGCTGACCGGGCTTGAGTTCGTCTCGGCGGACCAGGGGTGGGCGGTCGGCCAGGACACGATCCTGGCGACCACGGACGGCGGGGCGCACTGGGCGGCGCAGCTGTCCGGCAAGCTCAACCTGACCTCGGCGGACTTCATCAGCGGCGGGGACGGCTGGGCCGTCGGCACCACGTCCCTGCTCGCCACGACTGACGGCGGGGCGCACTGGACGGCGCTGCCCGAGCCGTGCCCGGTGATCAGGTCCGTGCACTTCGTCTCGCCGTCGACCGGGTTCGCCGTGGCGGGCGGCGAGAACGTCAGCGGAGCCTATCCCGATATGCCCGTCTCCGGCGGGGTGGCACTGACCACAAGCGACGGCGGGCACACCTGGCACACGCTGGCAACGCCCGCCAACGCGCAGACGGTCTGCTTCAGCGACGCGCGGCACGGCTGGCTTGGGGCCGCCGGGCTGCTGTACCGGACGGCAGACGGCGGCAAGGACTGGACGGCCCTGACGTCGATGAGCGGGCAGGCCGGGTCGGGCGGGTCCGCGTACCTGGCCGACATGAGCGTCGAGTGCGCCAACGGCGGTTCCGCCTGGGCGCTGCGCATCGGCCCGGGCGCCGCGATGAGCCAGGATCCGCACGTGGGCTTCCACGCGGACCAGGCGGGCGCGACCCCGCTCTTCGCCGAGCAGTACTTCCAGACCCCGGGCGACAAGCCTGCCGCGCAGTCCCCAGGCTCGGACGCGGGCCCGTTCTCCGCGATCGACGCGTCAAGCGCGGCCTTCATCGACTGGTGCTCGGCGTGCGGCCCAGGCACCGCCCCCTGGGACATCGCCACGAACTCCGGCGCGACCCTCACCAAGGAGGGGAACGTCGGCGCGATCACCCAGCCGCAGGCGGCCAGCTTCCTGTCCCCCCAGGCCGGCTGGGTGGCCGGCACCGACACCGTCTACCCGACCGCGGACACCGGGAAGTTCAAGTCCCAGGAGCGCATCGTGGCCACCACGGACGGTGGCCGCACCTGGCACGTTCAGTACGCGGGCCCCTGGACCAGCTAATCGGTATACCTTGCCGCAGGCGGTCCGCGGGGGCCCCGATTAGCCGCGAGCGTCGTAGCGGACTTCGCCGTCGACGATCGTCGCGATGACCTCAAGGCCCGCGATGCGGTCGGGGCTGACGGCGGTCGGGTCCTCGGACAGGATGGTGAAGTCGGCCAGCTTGCCGGCCTCGACCGAGCCCTTCACGTGCTCGGCCTTGCTGGCGTAGGCGGAGCCCCAGGTGTAGGCGCGCAGCGCCTCCTCGGCGGTGATCGCCTCTCCGGCGTTGAACGGGGCGCCCGAGGCGGTGCGGCGGTTGACCATGTCGTGGATGCCGAGCAGCGGGGTGCCGGTCACGACCGGCCGGTCGGAGCTGCCGGGCAGCACCACCCCGGCGTCGAGGAGGGAGCGCTGCCGGTAGAGCCACGGGTGCCGGTCCGGTCCGACGGCGGCGAGCATCCCGTCGCCGATCTCCGTGGCGAACCGGCCCTGGCCGACGGGGATCACGCCCAGGGCCGCGGCGCGGGCCACCTGGTCCTGGCGGGCGGCGGCGAAGTGCTCGATCCGGTGGCGCGCGTCGCGGCGCGGGTACTTGCTCGCCGCGGCGTCGAACGCGTCAAGCGCGAGGTCGATCGCGCGGTCGCCGATCGCGTGCGCGGCGACCCGCCAGCCGGCCTGGTGCGCGGCGATGATCGTCTGGGTAAGGTGGCCGGCGTCGGCCTGGAGGTAGCCCTTGTTATTGCTGTCACCGTTGCCAGGATCGCCGTCGTACGGTGCGGACATGGCGGCGGTACGGCCGAGCAGCGACCCGTCGGTGAAGATCTTCATCGGGCCGAGCCTGAGCCAGTCGTCGCCGAAGCCGGTGCGCAGCCCCAGGTCGATGCCGATCTCGATGCCGTCGGACGGGTGCGCGGTCAGGGCGTGGAAGGCGTCGCTGATCACCATCAGCTCGGCGCGGACGTGCAGCCGGCCCTGTTCGCGGGCGGCCACGTAGGCGGCGAGCTCGACCGGGGACTGACCGATCCAGCCACCGCCGACCCCCGCCTCGGTGACGGAGGTGAGGCCTTCCCTGAGGTACGTCTCCCCCGCGGTGGCCACGGCATCGGTCAAGCGCGCGAGCGGGTAGGGGCGCGTGAGGTCGCCGACGAGTTCCTGCGCGCGCTCCTCCATGAGGCCGGTGGGGCGGCCGCTCGCGTCGGCGGCGACCCGGCCGCCGTCGACCTGCGGAGCGGTCACGTCGATGCCGAGGTCACGCAGCACGAGGCTGTTCACCACGCACATGTGGCTCGAGGCGTGCTTGAGCCACACCCGGTGGCCAGGGGCGACCCGGTCGAGCGCGTCGCGGTGCGGGTGCGCGCCGGTCTTGGTCTGGTCGTAGCCCGCGCCGATGATCCACTCCCCCGCTGGCGTGGCGGCGGCCCTGGCGGCGACCCTTGCGTAGAGCTCGTCGAGGCTGTCGACCCGCAGGTCGATCTCGGTGAGCGAGAGCCCGAACCCGATCATGTGGTTGTGCGCGTCGTGGAAGCCGGGGATGAGCGTCGCGCCCTTGAAGTCGAGGACGTTGCCCGCCCTGGCCCCGCCGGCGAGTTCCGAAGCGTCGTCGCCGACGCCCACGATCCGCCCGCCGGCCACGGCGACGGCGCTGGCGCGGGGCCTGGCCGGGTCCATCGTCAGCACGTTGGCGTTAACAAGCAGCAGGTCTGGCGCGTACGGCATGTCTCAGGATCATAGAGGCGCGGCGCCGGCCGCGAGGAACCTGGCGCGCCAGGAACCGCGGGCGGCCCGCGGAGACCCTAGAACATCCCTTGACAGTTATATAACTGAGCTAGTATGTTCTGTGCTCATGGCGATGGGGACGACCCTGCAGGTGATCGCGGAGCCGAGACGGCAGGCGATTCTCGACCTGCTGCGCGACGGGGAGCTTCCCGTTGGCGACCTCGTGGACCGCCTCGGGCTGAGCCAGCCGCTGGTGTCCAAGCACCTGCGAGTGCTCAAGGACGCGGGACTTGTCCAGGCCCGCGTCGACGCGCAGCGCCGCCTCTACCGCATTCGCCCTGAGCCGCTCGCGGAGCTCGATGAGTGGCTCGCCCCCTACCGCGCGCTGTGGACCGCGAGCCTCGACCGGCTCGAGCAGCACCTGGAACGAAGGAGGAACCAATGACCGGCGCCACACTCGACACGACCGCCGCCAAGCCCGCCGTGCGGCTTGAGCGGTACCTGCCTGACCCGCCACCGGTGGTCTGGCAGGCGATCACCGACCGGACGCAGCTCAAGGAGTGGTTCCCCTGCGACGTGATCGTCGAGGGCGGCCGCTGGGAAGTCGGCGCCGCGATCACGTTCCCGTTCCCCCAGGAGGTCATTGAGATGACCCTCACCGGCACCGTGCTCGCGGTCGACGAGCCGAAGCTGCTCTCCTATACCTGGGGTGACGACGAGATCCTCCGGTTCGAGCTGCACCCGGAGGGGGAGGGCACCCGCCTGGTACTCAGCGACCAGCTTCAGGCGAGCTTCGCGGCGCGCAACGCCGCCGGCTGGGACGACTGCCTGGACCGGCTGGCCGGCCTGCCGGGCGGCAAGGACGCGTGGCCCCGCCGGTTCGCCGCCTACTCCGCCGCGTTCGAGCCGGTCATCGGCCCGCAGGACGGCCCGCCCGCCGAGTACAAGGGCGACCAGTGACAACGGGTCGCAAGATTCTGGCGGATTAGTTCGGAATCATGCTGATCTTGATCTTTAACGGGGCGCCAGGCCGCGGATGAGAGTCGTCAGAGACGCCTGGTAGGTGTACTGCGGATCGGGCGTGAGGACGAGTCCCTTGAGCTCGAGGGCGACCGCGCCGTGGACCGCCGACCAGATCTGCTGTGCCGCCTCCGAGGGATCGGGGGCGGCGAGCACGCCGGCCGCCGCGGCCAGCTCGACCGCGTGGACCAGCGCGCCGAAGGCCGCCCTGGCGTGCTCCCCGACCTCCTCGTTGTCAAACTCGTGCGGGATCGCGTCCTCGAACATGATCGCGTAGAAGTGCGGGTTATCCAGCGCGAACCGGCGGTAGTTCCGGCCGCAGGCGAACAGCCTGGCGCGCATGCTGGGCTCGGCCGTGTCGTTCATGGCCGCGTCGACGGCGGCGCGGAGCCGGTCGAAGCCCTTGATCAGCAGCGCGTCGACCAGGCCGTCCTTGCCGCCGAGCCGGTTGTAGACGCCCATCGGGGCGATGCCTGCCTCGGCGGCGACCGCGCGGACGGTCAGCCCGACCGGCCCGTCGCGCACCAGCACCGCCTCCGCCGCCGCCAGCAGCTCGCGCTCGACATCCGCCGACGGCGTCCGGCCGCGGCGCGCGCTGGGGGCACCCGCTTCGCTCATGCGGACCATCTTCTCCTATCCGGGCCGGCGCACTAGCCCTGCCTCTTGACGAACTATAGAACGATGTTACATAGTTATAGAACGTCGTACTAGAGAACGTCTCACCGGAGGTCTCATCCCATGGAAGCCCGCACCGGCACCGGTCAGCTCGCCGCCGGCAACCGCGATAGGCGCTGGTGGATTCTGGCGGTGCTCTGCCTCAGTGTCCTGCTCGTCGTCGTGGACAACACGATCGTCAACGTCGCGCTGCCGACGATCAGCCGCGACCTGCACGCCTCGACCTCGGCCCTGCAGTGGGTCGTGGACGGGTACACCGTCTCCTTCGCCGGGCTCCTGCTGCTCGGCGGCAACCTCGGCGACCGACTCGGCAGGCGGCGTTTCCTGCAACTCGGGCTGCTGCTCTTCGGCGTGTTCTCCGTTGGAGCCGCGCTGTCCCGCAACACTGGCGAACTGATCGCGGCCCGGGCCCTGATGGGTCTCGCGGCGGCGCTCGTGTACCCCGCGACGCTGGCCATCCTCAACAACGTGTTCACCGTGGCGCGCGAGCGCGCCATCGCGATCGGCGTCTGGTCCGCGGTCTCCGGCCTCGCCGTCGCGATCGGGCCGCTGGCAGGCGGCGCGCTGCTGCGGGACTTCTCCTGGTCCTCGGTGTTCTACGTTTCCGTGCCGGTCGCCGTGCTCGCGGTCGTCGCCGGGCGGTTCCTGCTGCCTGAGTCGCGTGACCCCGACGCGGGGCGGTTCGACCCGCTTGGCGCCGTCCTGTCGGCCGCCGGGATCGCGCTGCTTACCTGGTCGATCATCGAGGCACCGCAGCACGGCTGGGGATCGGCCGCGACGGTCGGCGGGATCTTGGGGTCGCTGGCGATCCTGAGCGCCTTCGCCTGGTGGCAGGCGCGGCGGCCGGACCCGATGCTCGACGTGCGGCTGTTCCGCAACCCGCGGTTCAGCGCGGCGAGCGCGGCGATCGCGCTGGCATTCTTCGGGCTGTTCGGGTTCATCTTCATGATCACGCAGTACTTCCAGGTCGTCCGCGGCTACGACCCCCTCGGAGCCGGGATCGCCACGCTGCCGTTCGCGTTCGTCACCGCCGGGTTCTCGCCGGTCGCGATGCTGCTCATGCGCCGGTTCGGCACCAAGCTCGTGGTCACGGCCGGGATGACGATGATGAGCGCCGGCTTCGTGGTCGCGGCCACCACCGCGGCGGACTCGCCGTACTGGGGCAAGGTCGTCATCGCCATGGCACTGATGGCAGCGGGCCTCGGGCTGACCACCGGCCCGGCCACCGACGCGATCATGGGCGCGCTGCCCAAGGGGAAGGCCGGCGCCGGGTCGGCCGTCAACGACACCACCCGCGAGGTCGGCGGCACCCTCGGCGTCGCGATCGTCGGCTCGGTGCTCAACTCCGCCTACGGCTCGCACGTGTTTTCCAGCCTGACCGCGCTCGGCGCGTCCGCCGCCACGGGCCACCTGGCCGGGCAGTCGGTCGTCGCGGGCATGAGCGTGGCCGCCCAGTTCCCCGCGCCGTTGCGCGACGCGGCGCAGGCCGCGGTGCGGTCCGCGTTCATGACCGG
>JAWWPV010000331.1:0-4253 GCA_033854775.1 Trebonia sp. | reverse complement strand
GTGCCGTCGCCCATGCCGAAGATCCAGCCGTAGCCGGGCAGCAGCCGGTTGCCGTCCCACAGGTCAAGCCACGACTCCAGGTAGTCGTCCTCGTGCCTTGGCGACGTGTAGTAGGTACGGACCGCGACGCCCATCGGCCGGTCGTCCCGCTTGCGCAGGCCCATGGCGATCGACAGGCGCGAGGAGTTCCCGTCCGCCGCGACGACCACGCGAGCGCGGTACACGGCGGTGGCACCATGCTCCCGTTCGGCGTTATCGGATCTTGACCTTGTCTTTGACTCTTCTTCAGTTCCCGCTGTCGTCTCGACGCCCACGATCTGGCCGTTATCGTCGAGCAACGGGCCGGTGACCGTGGTGCCCTCGAGCAGCTTCGCGCCCGCGGCCTGGGCGCGGCGGGCCAGCTGCTCGTCCAGGGAGGCGCGGGTGCGCACCAGCCCGTAGCCAGGCCAGCTGCTCAGCTCCGGCCAGTCGAGCTCACGGCGCATGCCGCCGCCGATGACCCGCAGGCCCTTGTTGCGCAGCCAGCCCGCTTCCTCGCTGACGTCTACGCCCATCGCGATCAGGGACTTCACCGCGCGCGGGGTCAGCCCGTCGCCGCACACCTTGTCCCGCGGGAACCGGGACTTCTCGATCAGCAGCACGTTGAGGCCGGCCTGTGCCAGGTAATAGGCGGCGGTGGAACCCGAAGGTCCGGCGCCGACCACGATCACGTCGGCGTCATCCCGCTGGGCTGGCACGTCCACTCTTCCTCGCTGCAATCCGGGCACTTGACACAATCCTGGGTTTCTTGTGAACGGCTTCACAAAATCTTTGCCGTTAGTTTAATCCTGGCCCTGTTCGGGGCATTGGTCCGGCCCCTACCCTAGCGCCCCCTCGGTCAGAGCATTACTAGAGGTTCCTGGCAACGTGGACGGCCACAACGCCAAGGGTGATATCCCGCCACCGGACCGACGACCAGCCGGCCGCACGGATCACGTCGGCGAGCTCCCGTTGCGCGGGCCAGTCGTTGATCGACTCGGCGAGGTACTCGTAGGCCACGGGGTTGCGCGCCGCGCGCCGGGCGATCGCTGGCAGGACGCCGGTCAGGTAACGCCTGTAAAGCATATCGAGGGGCGCGATAGTGATCTCACTGAACTCGCATACCACAAGTCGCCCGCCGGGCCGGGTGACGCGGCGCATCTCTTCCAGCGCTTCCCTGGTGCCGTGCACGTTCCGTAGGCCGAACGAGATCGTCACCGCGTCGAAGGCGCCGTCCCTGAACGGGAGACTTAGCGCGTCGCCCGCGGCGAAGGCGACGCGGCCTCTCGTCTTGGCCTGGAACGGGTCGTTCTTGGCCTGCCTGGCCTGGCCGACCTGGAGCATGCCGATCGAGAAGTCGCAGGCCACGACGTCGGCGCCGGACTCCGCGAACGTGACGGAGGAAGTCCCTGTGCCGGCCGCCAGGTCGAGCACCCGGTCACCGGGGCCCGCCTGGAGGATGCGCTGGACCCGGCGGCGCCACAGGCGGACCTGCCCCATCGACAAGACGTCGTTCATCAGGTCGTAGCGGCCCGCCAGGGCGTCGAACATGGCGGCCACCTCGGCCGGCTTCTTGTCAAGATCCGCACGCGTCATGGTGGACAGCCTACGCAGGCCGCCCCCCGTGGGAGCTACCTGGCGTCGGTGATCATTACCGTGCCGACGGTTGTGTTGGTCGCCTCGTCGATGAGGATCAGCCCGCCGGTCAGCCGGTTGCGCGAGTACGCGTCGACGAAGAGTGGCTGGGTCACCCGCATCTTGATCCGGCCGATCTCGTTCAGGCCGAGTTGCGTCGCCGATTCGTCCCTGTGCAGGGTGTTCACGTCGATCCTGTACAGCAGGTCACCGACGATGCCCTTGACGGTCCTGGTGGTGTGCTTGACGACCAGCCGTGAGCGCGCGGTGAGCGGCCGTTCCGCGCTCATCCAGCAGACCATGCCCTCGATGTCCTGCACCGACTTGGGCCGGTTGTTCGGACGGCAGATCAGGTCGCCGCGGGAGATGTCCACGTCGTCGTCGAGCAGCAAGGTCACGGACATGGGCGGGAACGCCTCGTCGACGCCCTTGCCCGCGAGCTCGATGCGACTGATTTTCGTGGTGAACCCGGACGGCAGGTGCAGCACCTCGTCGCCCGGCTTGAGCACGCCGCCGGCCACCTGGCCCGCGTACCCCCGGTAGTCGTGCAGTTCCGGGTCGCTGCTCGCGTGCGGCCTGATCACGTACTGGACGGGGAACCGCACGTCGATGAGGTTCCTGTCCGAGGCGATGTGCACGTGCTCCAGGTGGTGCAGCAGCGAAGGGCCGTCGTACCAGGGCATGTTCGCGCTGCGCTCGACGACGTTGTCGCCGTTCAGCGCCGAGATCGGGATGAACGTGAGGTCGGCGATGTCGAGCTTCGCCGCGAACTTGGAGAATTCGCTGCAGATGTCCTCGTAGACCTGCTGGTCGTAGCCGACCAGGTCCATCTTGTTCACCGCGAGCACCAGGTGCGGCACGCGGAGCAGCGTGGTCAGGAAGGCGTGCCGCCGTGACTGCTCGTTGAGGCCGTTCCGCGCGTCGACCAGGATGATGGCCAGGTCGGCGGTCGAGGCGCCGGTCACCATGTTCCTGGTGTACTGGATGTGGCCGGGGGTGTCGGCGATGATGAACTTGCGCCTAGGGGTGGCGAAGTACCGGTAGGCGACGTCGATCGTGATGCCCTGCTCCCGCTCGGCCCGCAGGCCGTCGGTGAGCAGCGCGAGGTTGGTGGTCTCCTCGCCGCGATCCCTTGACGTGCGCTCGACGGCTTCCAGCTGGTCCTCGAAGATGGCCTTCGAATCGTAGAGCAGCCGCCCGATCAGCGTGGACTTACCGTCGTCGACCGAGCCGGCGGTAGCGAACCGCAAGATGTCCATGGTTAGAAGTAGCCTTCCCGCTTACGGTCTTCCATCGCTGCCTCGCTGGTCCGGTCGTCGGCCCTGGTCTGGCCGCGCTCCGTGATCCTTGTCGCGGCGATCTCGGCGATCACTTCCCCGACAGTGGCGGCCGTCGAGGTGACCGCGCCGGTGATGGTCATGTCGCCGACCGTCCGGTACCGCACGGTGGCGGTGAACGTCTGCTCGTCTTCGGACCGCGTCAGGTACTCGTTGTCGGCGAGCAGGATGCCGTCCCGCTCGAATACCACCCGCTCGTGGGCGTAGTAGATCGACGGGATCTCCAGGTTCTCCCGCTCGATGTACGCCCAGACGTCAAGCTCCGTCCAGTTGGACAGGGGGAAGACCCGGATGTGCTCGCCGCGCCTGATCCGCGTGTTGTACAGGTTCCACAGCTCGGGGCGCTGGTTCTTCGGGTCCCACTGGCCGAACTCGTCGCGGAAGGAGAAGACGCGCTCCTTCGCGCGTGCCTTCTCTTCGTCCCGTCGTGCGCCGCCGAAGAGCGCGTCGAACCGGTGCTCCTCGATCGCGTCGAGCAGGGTCACGGTCTGCAGCCGGTTCCTGCTCGTCCACCGTCCGGTCTCCTCGATGGCGCGGCCCTGGTCGATCGAGTCCTGGACGCTGGCGACGATGAGCCTGACGTTGAGCTCCGCCGCTCGCTTGTCCCGGAAGTCGAGGACCTCGGAGAAGTTGTGCCCGGTGTCCACGTGCATGACGGGGAACGGGATGTGCGCGGGCGCGACGGCCTTCGCGGCGAGCGCGAGCATGACGATCGAGTCCTTGCCGCCGGAGAACAGCAGCGCGGGACGCTCGAACTCGGCCGCGACCTCACGCATGACGTGGATCGACTCCGCCTCGAGGACGTCGAGCTGGGACAACAGGTAATCAGATCGCATGCGTCGCTTCCCTGATGGCATTGAGCAGGACCGGGGCAATTGCCGGCCGGCATACCAGGATATCTGGCAGCAGGGGGTCCCTCTGGTTGTAGACGACTGGGCTGCCGTCGATGCGTGACACGTGGAAGCCGCGCTGCCTGGCTACCGCCACCGGCGCGGCCGTGTCCCACTCGTAGAAGCCGCCCGAGTGCAGGTACACGTCGTTCTCGCCTAGTACTACCGTGGCAACCTTGGCGCCGGCTGAACCACACTTGACCAGCTCGGCGTTCAGCCTCTTTGCTACGTCCTTGACCAAATTGCTGGCCCGGCTGCGGCTGACCACCATGCGGAGGGGACGCTGCGCGCCCCCGTCGGCTTGGGGGGTCGGCTCGGCGACTGTCGAGAGCACACGGTTTTGCGCCGGCAGGGCTACCGCGCCAGCGATCAG
>JAWWPV010000330.1:0-2951 GCA_033854775.1 Trebonia sp. | reverse complement strand
GGCGACGGCGGCCTCCAGTACTCCGGCGACATCGCCAAGGCGATCGCGGCCGGCGCGGACGCCGTGATGCTCGGCTCACTGCTCGCCGGCTGCGAGGAGAGCCCGGGCGAGATGGTCTTCATCAACGGCAAGCAGTACAAGATATACCGGGGCATGGGCTCGCTCGGGGCGATGCGCAACCGGGAGCGCGGCAAGTCCTACTCCAAGGACCGTTACTTCCAGGATGACGTCCTGCGCGAGGACAAGCTGGTCCCGGAGGGGATCGAGGGCCAGGTACCCTACCGTGGCCACCTCACCGCGGTCGCCGACCAGCTCGTCGGCGGCCTGCGCGCGGCCATGGGCTACTGCGGGTCCCGCACGATCGGCGACCTTCAGGAGGCGCGGTTCATCCAGATCACGGCGGCCGGCCTCAAGGAGAGCCACCCGCACGACGTGCAGATGACGGTCGAGGCACCGAACTACGGCGGCAGGAAGTAAGACTAAAACAGTGACAGACATCGAGATCGGGCGCGGCAAGACCGGCCGCCGGGCGTACTCACTTGACGAGATCGGCATCGTTCCCGCCAGGCGGACCCGCGACCCAGAAGAGGTAAGCATCGCCTGGCAGATCGACGCCTACCGGTTCCAGGTCCCGCTGATCGCCTGCCCCATGGACAGCGTGGTCTCGCCCGCGACGGCGATCGCGATCGGCACGCTCGGCGGGCTCGGCGTCCTTGACCTTGAGGGGCTGTGGACCAGGTTCGAGGACCCGGAGCCGATCCTGGCCGAGGTGACCGAGCTTGGCGAGGAAGCGGCCACGAAGCGGCTCCAGGAGATCTACGCCGAGCCGATCAAGGAGGAGCTGATCGGCCGCCGCATCGAGCAGATCTCGCGGGCCGGCGTGGTCACCGCCGCGGCCCTGTCACCGCAGCGCACGGCGCGTTACTACAAGGCGGTGCTTGACGCGGGCGCGGACATCTTCGTCATCCGGGGGACCACCGTCTCCGCGGAGCACGTCTCAGGCCGCGCCGAGCCGCTCAACCTCAAGCAGTTCATCTACGAGCTCGACATCCCCGTCATCGTCGGCGGCTGCGCCACGTACACGGCGGCCCTGCACCTGATGCGCACCGGCGCCGCGGGTGTCCTCGTTGGCTTCGGCGGCGGCAGCGGCCACACGACCGCCGCCGTGCTCGGCGTCGCGGTGCCGATGGCGACCGCGATCGCGGACGTCGCGGCGGCCAGGCGCGACTACCTGGACGAGTCCGGCGGGCGGTACGTCCACGTCATCGCCGACGGCTCGATGACCCGCAGCGGCGACATCGCCAAGGCGCTCGCCCTCGGCGCGGACGCGGTCATGGTCGGCTCGCCGTTCGCCCGCACGACCGAGGCGCCTGGCCGCGGCTACCACTGGGGCAGCGAGGCCAACCACCCCGAGCTGCCGCGCGGCACGCGGGTCAAGGTCAACGCGATCGGGACGCTCGAGCAGGTCCTGTTCGGCCCGTCGACCGTCCCGGACGGCTCGATGAACCTGATGGGGGCGCTCAAGCGCACGATGGCGACCGCCGGCTACACGGAGCTGAAGGAGTTCCAGCGGGTCGAGGTGGTCGTCACCCCGCCCGCCCCGCGCCCCCGTTAGAATTCATCGCCATGGGCACCCCGCGCGTTTTCTCTGGCATCCAGCCAACCGCTGACTCGTTCCACCTGGGCAATTACCTTGGTGCGGTCAAGCAGTGGGTGGACCTCCAGGAGACACGCGAGAACCCGATCTACTGCGTGGTGGACCTGCACGCGATCACGGTCCAGTACGACCCGGAGACGTTGCGCCGCCGGATCAAGGTGGCCGCGGCGCAACTCTTCGCCGCGGGGATCGACCCCGAGCGGTCCGTTCTGTTCGTGCAGAGCCAGGTTGCGGAACACGCCGAGCTCTGCTGGGTCCTCGGCTGCATCACCGGCTTCGGCGAAGCCAACCGGATGACCCAGTTCAAGGACAAGTCGGCCAAGGGCGGTGCCGACTCCGCCAGCGTCGGCCTGTTCACCTACCCCGTCCTCCAGGCCGCCGACATCCTGCTGTAACAGACCGACGAGGTTCCTGTCGGCGAGGACCAGCGTCAGCACCTGGAGCTTTCGCGTAACCTCGCGCAGCGCTTCAACCACCGCTTCGGCCAGACCTTCACCGTGCCCGCCCCGTACATCCTGCCCGCCGTCGGCAAGATCACCGACTTGCAGGACCCGTCGAGCAAGATGTCCAAGTCTTCGTCCTCCCCGCAGGGCATCATCGACCTGCTCGACGAGCCCGCCGTGATCCGCCGCAAGATCAACCGCGCGGTCACCGACGCCGAGGCGGTCGTCCGGGCCGACGAAGAGGCCAAGCCCGGCGTCACCAACCTGCTGCGGATCTACGCCGCTCTCTCTGGCGACAAGATCGACGACATCGCCGCCCGCTACGGCGACGGCGGCTACGGTGGCTTCAAGAAGGACCTCGGCAACCTGGTCGCGGACACCTTCGCCCCGATCCGCGAGCGCACCGTCAAGTACCTGGCCGACCCGGACACCCTCGACGCCCTGCTTGGCGACGGCGCCCGCCGCGCCCGCGCGATAGCAAGCGAGACGATGGCGCAGGTCCGCGACCGCTGCGGCTTCCCCCCGGTAAGTTCCTAAGATCATTCGTCCGAACGAAATCGGCTGACCCTGGTCGCGTCCGCGCCCTGTCCCTGCCGTCCAACTTGCGTCCCCTGCCGTCCACCTTGCGTCGTCCCTGCCGTCCAACTCGCGTCCCTGCCGCCCCACTTGCCCGGTTCGTCCGGTGCCCGGCGGCGCGGGCCGGCGCTTTAGCGCGGAAACTTGTTCACCGCATAGCGTGAAAATCTTCCGTATTGAAAAAAGGTTCCGCACTAATGGCACTAGCGCGGATGCTTCCCGGCCGACGGGCGGCCCGCGGGCCTCATGGGCGTCATGTTGCTCATAAGTCAACG
>JAWWPV010000329.1:0-7472 GCA_033854775.1 Trebonia sp. | reverse complement strand
AGCTGGCCGATGACCTCGGCGTCGCGCTCCAGCTGACGAACATCCTGCGCGACGTCCGCGAGGACTTCCTCAACAACCGCATTTACCTGCCGAAAGAGGACCTGGACAAGTTCGGCATCGAGTTCGCCCCCTTTGGCGCGCCGGAGCCCTTCACGAGCGAGACCATGCAGGCCAGGTTCGCCAACCTGGTCGAGTTCGAGGCGAACCGCGCCCGCGAGTGGTACGGCAGCGGACTGCGGCTGCTCGCCACGATCGACCGCCGCAGCGCGGCGTGCACGGGCGCGATGGCGGGCATCTACCGCCGTCTCCTCGAGCGGATCGCGCGCAACCCGCACGCCGCGCTCGAGGGCCGCATGTCCCTGCCAGGCAGCGAGAAGGCCCTCGTCGCCGCGCAGGCACTGGCCGGCTTCGACCGGTGGAAGTACCGCAAGGGAGCCCAAGGCAAGGGGGCACCGCGGTGAGGGCCGTCGTGATCGGCGGCGGCCTGGCGGGCATCACCGCCGCGGTCGCGCTCGCGACGGCGAAGCACGAGGTCACGCTCCTCGAGGCCAAGCCCAGGCTGGGCGGCGCGACGATGTCCTTCGACCGCGACGGCCTGGTCATCGACACCGGCCAGCACGTGTTCCTGCGCTGCTGCACCGCCTACCGCGGCCTGCTTGACCGCCTTGGCATGGCGGCGCACGCCCCGCTCCAGCCCCGCTTCGAGGTGACGGTGGTGGCCCCGGGGAAAAGGGCGGTCATGAAGCGGCGCCGCGTCCCCGCGCCTTTTCACATGCTGCCCGCGCTCCTCGGCTACCCCTTCTTGACTACTCCGGAACGACTTCGGCTTGCTCTGGCCGCCCTCGCCTTCCGCCGCCTCAATCAGGCGGACCCAAAGACGGACGAGCTCCGCCTGGGCGACTGGCTCGAAGCGCACGGCCAGGACGAGCGCACGCGGCGCGTGCTCTGGGACCTGTTCTCCGTCTCCTCGCTGAACGTCCCCGGCGACGACGCGAGCCTCGCGCTCGCCGCCGTCGTGGTGAAGACGGGCCTGCTTGGCGACGCGGACGCGGCCGACATCGGCGTGCCCACGCTCCCGCTCGGCGAGCTGCACGGCACCGCGGCCGCCCGCGTGCTCGGCAAGCTGGGCGCGACGGTCCGCCTCCAGGCGAAGGCCGCCGCGATCGAGCCCAAGGGCGAAGGCGAGTTCCTCGTCCGCCTGGCCGGCGAGGTCGACGGCGATGCGACTGGAGATTTGCTCGCCGACGCCGTCGTCCTCGCGGTGCCGCATGAGCAGGCCGCGAAGCTGCTCCCGTCCGGCGCGCTCCCCGCGGAGACCGTCGCGGGCTGGGCCGGCCTCGGCGCGGCCCCGATCGTGAACGTGCACGTCATCTACGACCGCAAGGTGATGGACGTCCCGTTCGCGGCCGGCGTCGACTCCCCGGTGCAGTGGGTGTTCGACCGGACGCGCATCTCCGGCCTGCACGCGCGCGCCAGTGCCGGCCAGCACAGTGCTGGCCAACACAGTGACGGCCAGTACCTGGCGATCTCGCTGTCGGCCGCCGACGAGTACGCGAGCACGCCGGTCGCCGAGCTGCGGATGAGGTTCGTCCCCGCCCTCGCGGAGCTGTTCCCCGCGGCCAAGGACGCGACCGTGACCGAGTTCTTCGTCACCCGTGAGAAGCGGGCGACGTTCCGCCAGGTGCCTGGCACCGCGAAGCTCCGCCCGAAGGCAGCGACCGGACTGCCCGGCCTAGTCCTGGCGGGCTCATGGACCGACACCGGCTGGCCCGACACGATGGAGGGGGCGGTCCGCAGCGGCCTGAACGCCGTTATCGCGTTGACGTCCCCTCAGGGAACAAACAGCCGTATCTCAGGATTGCCTAAGAATGCTGGAACTGAAGTGAACATCGAACCGGATGAGAGGGAGGTGCGCTCGTGACGGTCGTGATGCCCGCTGGCGTCGCCGTGGCGCGTGACCTGGTCGGCCCGGCCACGGAGGCCGCGATCAACCGGCTGAGCCCCCGCGTTCGCCGGGTGGCCGCCTACCACTACGGCCTCGCCGACGCGCAAGGGAACCCGGTGCACGTGGGGAGCGGGAAGGCGCTGCGGCCCGCGCTCGCCCTGCTCTCCGCCCGTGCCGCGGGCGTGGCCCCCGAGCGCGGGGTCAGCGCCGCGGTCGCGGTCGAGCTTGTGCACAACTTCTCCCTGTTGCACGACGACATCATGGACGGTGACACCGAGCGGCGGCACCGGCCGACCGCGTGGACCGTCTTCGGTGTCGGCGCGGCCATCCTGGCCGGCGACGCGCTGGTCGCCCTGGCCAACGACCTGCTGCTTGAGGACACCGCCCCCGGCGGTCCGTGGGCCGCGCGCTGCCTGTCCACCGCGGTGCTCCGGCTGATAACCGGGCAGGGCGAGGACCTCGCGTTCGAGGAGCGCGGTGACGTCACGCTGCCGGAGTGCATCGAGATGGCCGGCGACAAGACCGCCGCGCTGATGGCCTGCGCCTGAACGATCGGCGCGGTGCACGTCGGCGCGCCGCCCGAGCTCGCGATGGGCCTGGCCGAGTTCGGCGGGCACGTGGGACTGGCGTTCCAGCTAACCGACGACCTGCTCGGCATCTGGGGGGCGGCCGAAGTGACCGGCAAGCCGGTCAGCGCCGACCTGCGCGCGCGGAAGAAGTCGCTCCCGGTCGTGGCCGCGCTGACCAGCGGCGCCCCGGAGGCCGCCGAGTTGAAGGCGCTGCTTGCCCGCGAGGACGAGCTGTCAGAAGACGACCTGATCCGCGCCGCGGACCTGATCGTCGCCGCCGGCGGCAAGGCCTGGGCCGAGAAGGAGGCCGACGACCGCCTGGCGGCCGCCGCCGCGTCACTCGACGGCATCGGCATCCCCGCCGACGTCCGCGCCGAGTTCCTGGCCATCGCCGAATTCATCACCGCCCGCCAGTGGTAACGGAGCGGTGGTAGGGAAATGACAACGGCAGTCCGCAGGGCGCCAACTCGCGGCACGGAAGCAGCGGGCGCCCGTCGCAGTGCGCAGGCAGAAACGTTCGCGGCCACCGGTGACCTCGGCGAGGTGGCGGCGGCCACGCTGGCCAAGGCCCGCGATCACCTGCTCGGCCTCCAGGACCCGCGCGGCTGGTGGATCGGCGAGCTAGAGACCAACGTGACGATGGACGCGGAGGACGTCCTGCTCAGGCACTTCCTCGGCATCCTCACCAAGGCAGACGCGGAAGAGACCGCCGTCTGGATCCGCTCGCAGCAGCGCGAGGACGGTACCTGGGCCAACTTCTACGGCGGCCCAGGCGACCTGTCCACCACGGTCGAGGCCTACGTCGCGCTCAAGCTGGCGGGCGACGACCCGGACGCGGAGCACATGAAGCGCGCGGCCGGCTGGATCACCAGCCAGGGCGGCGTCAGCGCGACAAGGGTCTTCACCAGGATCTGGCTGGCCCTTTCCGGGCTGTGGTCGTGGGACGACCTCCCGGTGATCCCGCCGGAGGTCATCTACCTGCCGTCGTGGTTCCCGCTGAACATCTACGACTGGGGCTGCTGGGCCAGGCAGACGGTAGTCGCCCTCGCGGTCGTCGCCTCCTTCAAGCCGAGCAGCCCGCTGCCGTTCCTGATCGACGAGCTGTACGCCAAGGGCCCTGGCCAGCACCAGCAGGCGGCGCGGCCGGACGCCTGGTCCGTGGCGTTCAACACCCTCGACAAGGCGCTGCACAAGCTCGAGCCCAGGCTGCCGGGAAAAGCCAGGCGCGCGGCGCAGCGCAGGTGCATCGACTGGATCATCGCCCGCCAGGAGGCCGACGGCTGCTGGGGCGGCATCCAGCCGCCGTGGGTGTACTCGGTCATGGCACTGCACCTGATGGGCTACGGCCTGGACAACCCGATCGTCTCCAAGGCCATCGACGGCCTTGAGGGCTTCACGGTCCGCGAGGACGGCATGCGCCGCCTCGAGGCGTGCCAGTCCCCGGTCTGGGACACCGTCCTGTCGATGACCGCGCTTGAGGACGCCGGACTCGAGTCCGGCCATCCGGCGCTCGCCCGCGCCGCCCACTGGATACTCGACGAGGAGATCAGGCAGCCGGGCGACTGGCAGGTCCGCCGCCCGCACACCGCACCGGGCGGCTGGGCGTTCGAGTTCCAGAACGACAACTACGCCGACACCGACGACACCGCCGAGGTGATCCTCGCGCTGCGGCGGCTCGACCTCAAGGAGCGGACACCGGAGAACCGCGCCGCGATCCGCCGCGGCCTGCGCTGGCTGGAAGGCATGCAGTGCAAGGACGGCGGCTGGGGCGCGTTCGACGCGGACAACACCAGGGAGCTGGTCAACAAGCTCCCGTTCTGCGACTTCGGCGCCGTCATCGACCCGCCGAGCGCCGACGTCACCGCGCACATCGTCGAGGCGTTCGCCGCCGAGGGCCTGGCCGCGGAGACGGCTTGCAGGCGGGGCGTCATCTGGCTGCTCAAGAACCAGGAACCGGACGGTTCCTGGTTCGGCCGCTGGGGCGCGAACTACCTCTACGGCACCGGCGCGGTCGTGCCCGCGCTCATCGCGGCCGGCGTCAAGCCGGGCAAGCCGCAGATCCGCAAGGCGGTCGCCTGGCTCGAGTCGGTACAGAACGCCGACGGCGGCTGGGGCGAGGACCTGCGCTCCTACGATGACCCAAGGGGGTGGTCAGGCAAGGGCGCGTCCACCGCCTCGCAGACCGCGTGGGCGCTGCTCGCGCTGCTCGCGGCAGGCGAGCGCGACAGCGAGGCGACGGAGCGCGGCCTGCGCTGGCTGGCGCGCACCCAGCGTCAGGACGGCACGTGGGACGAGCCCTACTTCACCGGGACCGGCTTCCCCGGCGACTTCTACCTGAACTACCACCTGTACCGGCTGGCGTTCCCCGTCTCTGCTCTAGGACGCTTTATAAGGGGTAATTCTCATGACTGAGACCATTCCGCAGCCGCGAACCGAAGCGGCGGCGGACCACATCGAGGACAGCGCGCCTGAGTCTGCAAAACCGGGCCTGCTCGTCCTCGCGCCACTGCGGCTCGAGGCGAACGCCGTCCGCCGCGGCCTCACCAACCCGGCCAGCCGCGTGGTGCACGCCGGCATGGGCGCCACCCGGGCGAGGAAGTCGGCGGGCAAGAGCCAGCCGCATCCGTTCGGGGCGATGATCGTGATGGGCACGGCGGCGGGGCTTAGCGCCGACCTCAGCCCGGGTGACCTGGTCGTCGCCTCAGAAGTGACCGATGGCGAGACCACCGTCGCGCTGCCGGGCGCCGACCTGCTCGCCGCGGAGCTGCGCCGGGCAGGCCTGACTGCCCGGGCGGGGCGTCTCATCACGGTGCAAAAGCTTGTGAAGTCCGCGGAACGAGTTCGGCTTGCTGCCGACGGCTACCTCGCCGCCGACATGGAGACGGCCGCCCTGCTCGACGCCGCCAACGGGCGTCCGATGGCTGTCATCCGCGCGGTGTCCGACGCTGGGTTCGGGCCCGGGATGGCCAGTTCCGGTCTGATCCGGGGCGGGATCGCGGCGCTGCGGTCGCTGCGCAAGGCCGCGCCGGTCGCGGAGAAGTGGGCGGCGGCCTGCCGCGAGCGTACGGTGCTGCTCGCCGGGCCCCGGTCGTTCTGCGCGGGCGTGGAGCGGGCGATCGAGATCGTGGAGCGGGCGCTTGAGATGCGCGGCGCGCCGGTCTACGTGCGCAAGCAGATCGTGCACAACACCCGCGTGGTCTCCGACCTTGAGGAGCGCGGCGCGGTGTTCGTGGACGAGCTCGACGAGGTGCCCGACGGCGCGACGGTCGTATTCTCCGCGCACGGCGTGTCGCCCGCGGTGCGCGACGATGCCTCGGGGCGCGGCCTTTCCGTGATCGACGCGACCTGCCCGCTGGTGTCCAAGGTGCACGCCGAGGCGCGGCGCTTCGCCCGCGAGGGCTACACAGTCGCGCTGATCGGGCACGAGGGCCACGAGGAGGTCGAGGGCACGCTCGGCGAGGCGCCGGCCTCGACCGTGCTGGTGCAGACGGCCGGGGACGTGGCGCGCATGTCCGTGCCGGACCCGTCCAAGATCGCCTACCTCATGCAGACCACGCTCGCGATCGACGAGGCGGCCGACGTGGCAGGCGCGCTGCGCGACAAGTTCCCGCAGATGCGCGCGCCGGGCTCGGACGACATCTGCTACGCCACGACCAACCGGCAGGCCGCCGTCCGCGCCGTCGCCACCGAGGCCGACCTCGTGCTCGTCGCCGGCTCAGCGAACTCGTCCAACTCGGTGCGGCTCGTCGAGCGCTCCGAGCGGGCGGGGACACCCGCGCACCTCATCGACGGCGCGACCGACATCGACCTGTCCTGGCTGTCCGGCGTGTCGGTAGTCGGCCTCACGGCGGGCGCCTCGGCACCGCCCGCGGTCGTCAGCGAGATAATCGCGGCCCTGTCCGGCCTTGGCACCGTGACGGTAACGGAACGAGTGACGACGACGGAATCAGTGCAGTTCGGCCTCCCCCGCGAGGTCCGCCGCTAATTATAAGTTCGCCTATTTAAGATCTTTGGCGTTGTGGCCCCGATAACGGGCCACAACGCCCAAGATCTTCTTAATGATCTCGCAGAAATGCGCCCTGAATCGCGGTTGCTTCGCAGCCTGTGCTCAGAAACTCCTCAGGAATCAGCGCCAGCATGTTGACTGGCGCGGGCGTCGCGCCGGGGTTTGATTGCGCTCCCCTGGTGCGACGTCACCGCGCCGCCAGTTGCTATCCGGGGGGCGACCCCCGTAACCCCCGGTGTGCGGGACGATCCCCACCTCGGAATCAAGCTGAGTCCGTCGAGGAGTCTGATGTTCTTTACGTACCTATGGCGCGAGCTGCGGCGGCGCGCTCGCCAGGCCATTTTCATAGCGGTGGGCCTGGCGCTGGGGATCGGGCTGGTGATCACGGTGACCGCGGCGTCCGCCGGGGTCAAGAACGCCCAGTCCTCGGTCCTGCACTCGCTTTACGGCGTCGGCACCGACATCACGGTGACGAAGACCCCGACCACCAGCGCCTCGGGCGCCGGCGGGTTCGGGTTCAGCTTCCGCCAGAACACCGGCACCAACAACCGGCCCGCGGCCGGAAGCAAGATCAACGACAACACGCTGACCGGCGACCTCACGCTCGCCTCGCTCAGCGCCGCCAACGTCACCACGATCTCCAAGGTGGACAACGTGGCCGCCGCGGCGGGCGGCCTCACGCTCACCGACCGCACGGTGAGCGGCACGGTCCCGGCCTTCAACACCGGCGGTACCGGTGGCGGTGGCGGTGGCGCCGGCGGCAGCGGCAGCAGCGGCGGGTTCACCGGCGGCGGCACGTCCAGCTTCAGCACCAACAGCTTCACCGTCACCGGCGTCGACATCGGCAACGGCCAGCTCGGCCCGCTGTCTACCGGCACGGTCAGCTCCGGCCGCACCTTCACCACGGCCGACAACAGCAAGGACGTCGCACTCGTCGAGGCGAGCTACGCCA
>JAWWPV010000328.1:0-6356 GCA_033854775.1 Trebonia sp. | reverse complement strand
TCGTTCGTCCAGTCGCCGATGCGGTACGGGCGGCTGTTCCTCGCCGGGGACGCCGCGCACACCGTCCCGCCGACCGGGGCCAAGGGACTTAACCTCGCCATCGCGGACGTGGCGCTGCTCGCCCCCGCGCTCGGCCGCCTGGTGCGCAAGAACGACACCACGCTGGCGGACGCCTACTCGGACACGGCGCTGCGGCGCGTCTGGCGGTGCGAGCACTTCTCCTGGTGGATGACGTCGATGCTGCACATTTCCGGTGACCCATTTGACGCGCAGCTCCAGCTGTCGCAACTTAGGTGGGTGACCTCTAGCGCGGCCGGCGCGGCCGGGCTGGCGGAGAACTACGCGGGACTGCCGATCGGGTTCTAGGGCGATCAGACCCTAGGGCGATCGGGTTCAGCCCCCGAGGGGGTTGAGGCGCATGGACGCGTCCGCTGGCCAGGTGGACTCGGTTGACGTGCTTATCGTCGGGGCCGGCATCTCCGGCATCGGCGCGGCGTATTACCTGCAGCGGGACCATCCGGGTCGCCGCTACGCCATCCTTGAGGCGCGCGGCGCGTCCGGCGGGACCTGGGACCTGTTCCGCTTCCCTGGGGTGCGGTCCGACTCTGACCTGCACACGTTCGGGTACGAGTTCCGGCCGTGGCGCTCGGAGGTGGCGATCGCGGACGGCGACAGCATCCTCGCCTACCTGCGGGAGACCGCGGCCGAGTACCGGATCGACCAGCACATCCGCTACCACACCAAGGTGCTCGGCGCCTCCTGGTCACCGGCCGACTCGCGCTGGACCGCGACTACCGAGAACACGGAGACGGGCCAGCTAGGCACGATCACCTGCCGGTGGCTGCTTTCGGCGTCGGGCTACTACCGCTACGACGACGGCTTCACCCCGGACTTCGCGGGGCGCGAGCGGTTCGGCGGGCCGATCGTGCACCCGCAGCGGTGGCCTGCGGACCTTGACTACGAAGGCAAGCGCGTCGTGATCATCGGGTCTGGCTCGACCGCGGTCACGCTGATCCCCGCGATGGCACCCGCCACGGCGCACGTCACGATGCTGCAGCGCACGCCGAGCTACGTACTGCCCGTGCCGACCAGGGACGCTATGAACGCCCGGCTGACCGCTCTGCTCGGCGACGAGCGCGGTTACGCGATCACGCGGTGGATGAACGCCTCCCGCCAGGTCGCCGTCTGGCGGTTCTGCCAGAAGTACCCGAAGGCGGCGCGGCGGCTGATCAGGTACCTCAACACCAAGATGCTGCCGGAGGGCTATCCGGTCGACGAGCACTTCCGCCCGCCGTACGACCCGTGGGACCAGCGGATGTGCATCGTCCCGGACGGTGACCTCTTCCGCGCTATCTCCAGCGGCAAGGCGTCGGTGGTCACCGGGCAGATCGAGACGTTCACCGAGAACGGCGTGCTACTCGACGATGGCCGCGAGCTTCCCGCCGACATCATCGTCACCGCGACCGGCCTGAACGTGCACGCGCTTGGCGGGATGGCGCTGAGCGTGGACGGTGAACCGGTGCAGGCGGCCGACACGGTCGTCTACAAGGGCATGATGCTGTCCGGCGTGCCAAATTTCGTATTTATTTTCGGCTATACAAATGCGTCGTGGACGTTGAAGGTGGGCCTGATTGGCGAGCACTTCACCCGGCTGCTGCGCCACATGAACGCCCACGGCTACGGCACCGTGACACCCGTCGCCGACGCGGGCATGCCGACGGCACCGTTCACCACCTTCGCCTCCGGGTACATCCAGCGCGCGATCGCCCAGCTCCCCCGCCAGGGCAGCCGCCCGCCGTGGCGCAACTCCCCCACCTACAGCGCCGACGTCAAGCTGCTGCGGCGCGGCCGCGTCGACGACCCGGAACTTCGGTTCGACCGAATAGGGGACACCGTCCACTCGGGATCAGACGACGGTCGCGTCCGGGGTGGGCAACTGTAATGAGCCCGGCAGGTCTTACGCGCTTATCGTTGAGGCATGGATGAGCGACTGCGCGCGGAGCTGCTGCGCAGGGTGGACAAGGACCAGGTCGCGCGGAAGGCGCTTGACGCGGACGCGATGCGGGAGGCGGACGGCGAGAACCTGCCCTGGCTCAAGGCCGTGATCGCCGAGCATGGCTGGCCGGGTGCGGCCCTGGTCGGCACCGACGGCGCGCACGCGGCCTGGCTGCTCGCCCAGCACGCGGACGCCGACCCGGCGTTCCAGCGGCAGTGCCTCGACCTGCTGACCGCCGCGGTCGAGGGGGGCGAGGCGAGGATGCATGAGCTCGCCTACCTGACCGACCGGGTGCTGCTCGCCGAAGGGCAGCCGCAGGTGTACGGCACTCAGGTAACCCGCCGGGGCGGCGCGTGGGTACCGCGGAACCTCCGCGACCCGGACGGGGTCGACGAGCGCCGGGCGGCGGCGGGCCTCGGGCCGCTCACGGAGTACCTGCGGAGGTTCGACGACCATCCGGCAGCGCCGTCGCGGCTTAAGTGCCCCGGCTGCGGCGCTTGGGCACCCTTCGAGCCACCCGAGGGCGACGAGCCGGTCGTGGTGACCTGCCCCGAGTGCGCGCTTGAGACGACGGTGACGCTCAAGCGCTGAGCCCCGAGAGTCAGCCGAAACCGTTCGGACGAGCGCTCTTGATCTTGATTGCCTGGACGGTTACCGTCCCTGGGCCTTGAGCTTGGCGTCCAGCCGCGGGTAGACGCGGCGGGCGTTGAGCTCGAAGATCTTGGCGCGGTCGTCGTCCGGCAGCTTCGCCGCCTCGACGTAGCGCTTCGTGTCGTCCCAGGGGAAGTCGCCGTCCGGGTTGTTGCCGCGCACCGCGCCGAGCATCTCCGACGCGAACAGGATGTTGTCCGGGCTGATGACGCTGGTCAGCAGGTCGATGCCCGGCTGGTGGTAGACGCACGTGTCGAAGGACACGTTGGACATCACGTTGGTCTCGATCGGCGGGAACTTCTCCCGCGTGGCGATGCCCTTGAACCGGCCCCAGTGGTAGGGCACCGCGCCGCCGCCGTGCGGGATGACGAAGCGCAGCGCCGGGAAGCGCTCGAACAGCTTCCCCTGCACGAGCTGCATGAACGCCGTCGTGTCCGCGTTCAGGTAATGCGCGCCGAGGGTGTGCGCCGCCGGGTTGCACGACGTGGAGACGTGGATCATGGCCGGGACGTCGAGCTCGGTCATCTTCTGGTAGACCGGGAACCAGTACGGGTCGGTCAGCGGCGGCGAGCTCCAGAAGCCGCCGGCCGGGTCCGGGTTGAGGTTGCAGCCCACGAAGCCGAGCTGGGTGACAGCCCGCTCCAGCTCTTCCACGCACTTGGTGAGCGGCTCGCCGGCCACCTGCGGCAGCTGCGCGACGCCCGCGAAGTTGGCGGGGAACAGCGTGGTCACGCGGTAGATCAGGTTGTTGCAGACCCGCGCCCACTCGACCGCCGTCGCCGGGTCGGGCACGTGGTGGCCCATGCTTGACGCGCGGGGCGAGAAGATCGTGAGGTCGTGACCGCGCTCCCGCGTGATCCGCAGCTGGTTGCCCTCGATCGTCGCGCGGATCTCGTCGTCGCTGATCCGCGGCTCGGCGGGGACGGGCAGCGCCGGGTCGTTCAGCCGGGCGAGCTGGGCGTCGCGGAACTCCTGGAGGGCGGGCGGTGCCGTCGTGTAGTGACCGTGACAGTCAATGATCATCTGCGTCTCCGCTGTGCAGCCTGGGGGCGGGCCGGTACCCGGCTCACCCTAACGTCTGGCGGACGCCTGCCGACAACGGCCGGGAGCGCACGACAAAAGATCAAGATCAAATTCATGGTTCCGAACGGGTGCGGCCTCCTCATGCGGTGAGGCGGGCGGCTAGCTCGGCGTTGCGCTGGGCGAACGGCGCCCACTCCGGCGGGGTTTGCTTCACCGCTCGCGTCGCTTGGTGGCTTGAGTGATGTCCCAACCCTTCAACGTGAGCCAACTGTTGAGGCCGTCCCCCGCCTCGGCGGAATCCCTGGCGGTGGGGAGTCAGCTGCCACCGTTCGGGATGATCGATTTTGATGTTGACATGTGCAGATTAGTATGCACAGACTAGTTTGCGATGAACCTAAGTCGACTCATGATCCTTGGCCTGCTCGCCGAGCGGGGGCCGATGCACGGCCATCAGATCCGGCGCGCGGGCGAACTGGCGAACGTCGAGGCGTGGGGCGGGATCACCGGCGGGGCGCTCTACTCGGAGCTGCGCAAGCTCGACAGCGAGGGCCTGATCAGCCCGGTCAGGGAAGAGCAGGAGGGGAGGCGCCCGGCCCGGCGGGTCTATGAGATCACCGCGGAAGGGCGCCTTGAGCTGGCC
The DNA here is from genome assembly GCA_033854775.1 of Trebonia sp. Taxonomy (GTDB): domain Bacteria; phylum Actinomycetota; class Actinomycetes; order Streptosporangiales; family Streptosporangiaceae; genus Trebonia. Next base: position 2,046 of record JAWWPV010000328.1, on the reverse strand, counting down.
GTGCAGCGGGACGCCGCGCTTGACGTGGTCTTCGGCCCCGCCGATCCCGTCTCGGTGCTGCTTCTGTTTGCCGCGGGCGGTGACCTACCGGACCTCACCGAGCGGCTCGTGGAGCGACGGCGCCGGATTAGCGCGCAGCTGGACTCGATGGCGGCGGAACGGGTCCGGCTGACCGCGCAGGGATTCCTGTCCTCGCACGCCGTGGCGGCGTTCCGGCGCGGGGAGCTGCGGCTGGAGGCCGAGCTCCGCTGGCATGACGAATTCGAGCAGGACAAGGCCGGAGAAGAGGGGTAGGGCGATGCTCCGGGTTGCCGTCGTGGGGGCGACCGGCCGGATTGGCCGGCCGCTGTGCCGGGAGCTGATCAAGGCGGGGCACGTGGTGACGGTGATCAGCAGGGATCCTGCCCGCGCCGCGGCGGTCGTCCGGGGCGCGGATGGGTACGTCGCGGCGATCGAGGACGCCGCCCGCGCGGCCGGCTCGCACGGCGCCAGAACCGTCCTGCTGCGCACCGGCTACGTGCTCACCGGGGACAGTCTGGCCGGGCAGGCGACGCAGTTCCGGCATCACTTCGGCGGCTGGATCGGCAGCGGTCGCGGCTGGACGCCGTGGATTCACATCGCGGACGAGACCGGCATCATCCGGTTCGCGCTTGAGCGCCAGGACATCGACGGGCCGCTGAACCTGACGGCGCCCTCGCCGGTCACGAGCCGGGAGTTCGCCGCTTCGCTTGGACAGGTGCTCGGCCGGCGCGCCTGGCTTCCGGTGCCGTCTCCGCTGGTCAGGATGGGCCTCGGCGTTATCACTGACATCCTCGTCCGCGGCAAACGGGTCATCCCCGCCAAGGCCGCGTCGGCCGGGTACCAGTTCCGATTCCCTGAGGTGGAGGCGGCCTTGCGCGATCTGGTTGCCGAGCGGGGTGCGGACCGGTGAAGCGGCTGCTGCTGGTTAACGTCGCCGCCTGCGCGCTGCTTGCCGTGCAGTACCTGCTCGGCATGGCCGTCAACGTGTTCGTCATGATTCCCGCCAAGCATCCGGGTGCTAACGCCGGCGACTACTTCAGCGGCGCCGCGTCCGGACTGGACTGGGTCATCTCAAGCGGACCCGGGTGGGCGGCGGCGCACGCCGCGTTCGGGCTCGCGCTTGTCGTCGCGGCCATCGCCGCGGTGGTACTGGCCCGGGGGCACGGGCGGTGGGCGGTGGGGCTGCCGGTGGTCGGGGTGCTCGCAGTCATCGGCGCGGCGTTCAACGGGGTGAGCTTCGTGAACTACGGGCAGGCGTTCAGCTCGATGATCATGGCGGTGCTGTGGGCGCTCGCGCTTGCTTGCTACGTCGCCGGGGCCATCCGCGCCGCCATCGGCATGACGGGCACGCCTCGCTCTCCTGGCCTTTTATCGGAATATTTCCTGACCCTAGGCTTTTGGCCGTCCACCATTTCCCGGTAAATTTTGTGCGAGATGTAAATTTGTCGCTCGTGACGCGCAAAGCCGTTGAATTAGGCGCTCCCCGCCTACGCGCAGGCCCAGGCGTGCCCGTTCCGTCTGGTTGTCCCGGCGGCACCGCGGCCCGGCCCATGATCATGTAAGATCCGCAGCTTATTAGCTGTTTTTCTTACACCAAAGGAAAATCCTCCACGATCCCGCCGCGCCCTTTCGCGCGGGCACCGGCCGCCAGCCCGCGCACGGCCCCACGGTCACCGGGCACCACTTTAAGTCAGCGGCATTGCGCGTGATGCGAGTTTCTCTTCCTGTTGTATGAAGTCTTCCCGTTGTGCGGAATCGCCTTGTTAGTGACGGCCACGCAAAACGGGCAGCTCGCGCTGCACGGATAAACGAGCTTTCCGGCGGCGGCCAGGGTTACGACGACCACGGCTGGCCGGGATGAGTCGCGGTGTCGAGGTAGGTGCTGATCTGGCGGCGCGGCTGGGCCTGGCCCTGATGTTACAGGTGAGGGCCAAGCGGTAAACGTTCTGTTTCATCACTTTCGTCCCGTATGTAGGAGATGTCAGACTCCCGGGCGACAGTTCATCAGATGGTCAGACCAGTGGG
>JAWWPV010000327.1:0-9624 GCA_033854775.1 Trebonia sp. | reverse complement strand
GCGATCAGGCTGTTGCTCCGCGACGCGGAAACGGTCGCCAGCTCCGCGAGTCCCAGCGCCCCGCCGATCTGGGCGGTCGTGTTCACCAGGCCGGAGGCCAGGCCCGCGTCCTGCGGGGTGGCGCTGGACATGGCCAGCGCCATCAAGGCGGGGAAGCACAAGCCCGCGCCGGTGCCAACCAGCAGCGTTACCGGGAAGATGTGGCTCAGGTACCCGCCGCCTGCCGGAACGAGGGCGAACAGGGCCAGCCCGGCGGCGATCAGGCCCAGCCCGGGGAACATCGTCGCGCGGGCGCCGAAGCGCATCACGAGCCTGTCGGTATAACGCACGGACAGGGTTCCCATCGTGACCGTGACGGGCAGGAAGGCCAGGCCGATCTGCAGCGGGTCATAACCGAGGATCCGGCGCAGGTAGAGCGAGCCGAGGAAGAACATCCCGAACATGCCGGCGGTGCCGAGAACCTGGACTAGGTTCGCGCCCGCCAGGTTACGCGAGGAGAAGATCCGCAGCGGCATCAGCGGGTTGCGCGCGGTGCGCTGCCTGAGGATGAAGCCGCCGAATAGCGCGAGTGAGCAGGCTCCGAGGGTGAGTGTCCTGACGGCCAGCCAGCCCTGCTGCGCGGCCGGGCCGACGATCGTGAAGACAGTGAGCATCATGGCACCGGTGACCAGCAGTGCGCCCGCCACGTCGGCTCCGGCCCGCAGCCCCGCGCCGCGGTCTGGCCGGATCACCCGCAGGGCCGCGATGGCCGTGACCGCACCGATCGGCAGGTTGACGAAGAAGATCCAGTGCCAGTTGAGGAACTGGGTGAGAATTCCGCCGGCCAGCAGGCCCACCGCCGCGCCAGCGGACGCGACGAAGGCGAAGACACCGATCGCCCTGGCTTGTTCCCGCGGGTCAGAGAACATGGTCACGATCATGCCGAGGATCACGGCCGAGGTGAGCGCGCCGCCCATGCCCTGCAGGAACCGCGCGGCGATCAGCATTTCCTGGTTAGCCGCGAGCCCGCACAGCAACGAGGCGCCGGTAAAGACGCCCAGGCCGGCCAGGAAGACGTTCCTGCGGCCGGCCAGGTCGCCAAGCCGGCCGGCCAGCAGCAGCAGGCCGGCGAACGCGATCAGGTAAGCATTGACAACCCAGGCCAGGCCCGCTTGCGAGAAGCCCAGACGGGCCTGGATGGACGGCAACGCCACGTTGACGATCGTCATGTCGAGGACGATCATCAGCATCCCTGTGCACAGCACCACCAGGGCTGTCCAGCGAGAACGGTCATGCATGGGTCTTCCTCTCCCGAGTGCGCCGGCCCGCCGGCGCGTTCCTCTGCTTTAGACGTGGGTCGGAGCGGAGACTCACCGTTCGACATCGCCCGGGGCCGGCCGGCTCTTCATGATGTTTACGAAGAGAGGCCGCCGCAATCGACAACCGCAGGACACGGTCACGCGGAGAAGGTTCACTGGGAAGTGATGGAAGGCCACTCAGCCGAGCCCGGCCACCGCGCGCCCGCCGTGACCGGGGTGGACGGGTGCACGGGCGGCTGGATGGCCGTCACGCTTGGCGTCACCGGCGCAGTGACCAGCGTGACCGTCGCGGTGGCGCTCGACGGCCTGTCGCTCGCCGGCGTCACCGGCATCGACATGCCCCTTGGCCTGCTCGGCGCCGGCTGGCGGGACGCCGACCGGCTCGCCCGCCGCGCGCTCGGCAGGCGCGGCGCGACCGTGTTCGCGATCCCGCCGCGGCCCGTCTGGGAATGCGCGACCTACTCCGAGGCGAGCCGCGCCTGCCGCGACCTCACCGGCAAGGGCTTCTCCATTCAGGCGTGGGGCCTGCGCCGCAAGATCGCCGAGGCGGACGAGTACCGTCGCCGCGTCTCGTCGCCGCCTTCCCCGGTCCAGTTGTACGAGGTCCACCCGGAACTGTCGTTCGCGGCCATGGCCGGCGCCCCGCTGCCAGACAGCAAGCACACCCCGGCAGGATTGGGCGCCCGCCGTGAACTGCTCGCCGGGGTGGGCATCGCCCTCCCGGCCAAGGTCGCGGGCGCGGCGGAAGACGACCTGCTCGACGCCGCCGCCGTCGCCTGGTCCGCCCGGCGCGTCGCCGCCGGCCAGGCCACGATCCTCACCAGCCCGTCTCAGCGGGCCGACGACGGCAGGGAGATCGCGATTCGCTACTGAGCCCTTGGCTTGCCGGCCAAGGTATACCGACTTTACAGCGACGCGAAGGCGTCTTCCAGGATGCCGAGACCTTCCTCAAGGAGGTCCTCGCCGATGACGAGCGGCGGCAGGAAGCGGAGTACGTTGCCGAACGTGCCGCAGGTGAGCACGACAAGCCCGGCCTTGTGGCAGAACGCGGCGACCGCGGCGGTGGACGCCGGGTCCGGGTCCAGGGTGCCCGGCTTGGTGAGCTCGACGGCGATCATCGCGCCGCGGCCGCGGACGTCGGCGATCACCGGGTGAGCCTCGGCGAGCTTACGGAGGCGGGGGAGCATGATCTCGCCGATGCGGCGCGCCCGGCCCGCGAGGTCCTGCGCCGCCATCGTCTCGATCGCGCCGAGGGCGGCGGCGCAGGCGACCGGGTTGCCGCCGTAGGTGCCGCCGAGGCCGCCGGGGTGGACCGCGTCCATGATCTCGGCGCGCCCGGTCACGGCGGCGAGCGGGAGGCCGTCGGCGATGCCCTTGGCCGTCGTGACCAGGTCGGGGACTACGCCCTCGAGCTCGCAGGCGAACCAGTCACCGGTCCGGCAGAAGCCGGACTGGATCTCGTCCGCGATGAACACGATCCCGTGCTCGCGGCAGAACTCCGCGAGCCCGCTGAGAAACCCGTCGGGCGGGACGATGAACCCGCCCTCGCCCTGGACCGGCTCGATGATGACCGCGGCGACGTTCTGCTCGCCGACCTGGGCGTGGATCAGCCCCTTGACGACGTCGAGTGCCTCGGCCTTGCACGCCTCCGGGCCGCCCGGCCAGCGCAGCGGGTAGGCCATCGGGACCCGGTAGATTTCCCCGGCGAACGGGCCGAAGCCCTGCTTGTACGGCATGTTCTTCGCCGTGAGCGCCATCGTCAGGTTGGTACGCCCGTGATAGGCGTGGTCAAAGGCGACCACGGCGGAACGGCCGGTGTAGTGCCTGGCGATCTTGACCGCGTTCTCGACGGCCTCGGCGCCCGAGTTGAACAGGGCCGAGCGCTTCTCGTGCGTCCCCGGCGTCCGGCGGGCCAGTTCCTCGCAGACCGCCACGTACCCCTCGTAGGGTGTCACCATGAAGCAGGTGTGCGTGAACTGGGCCACCTGTGCCCGCACCCGGTCAACCACGGCGGTCGCCGCGTTGCCTACCGAGGTGACCGCGATCCCCGAGCCGAAGTCGATAAGCGAGTTGCCGTCAGCGTCGAGCAGCACGCCGCCGCCAGCCGCGGTGACGAAGACCGGCAGGGTGATCGAGACGCCGCGCGCGACGGCAGCCGAGCGGCGCTCCATCAGCGCGCGGGAGGCCGGGCCAGGGATCTCGGTCACCAGGGCGCGGCGTTGCGGCAGCCCAGGGCCACCAGCGGGAAATGCGGTCATGTTCGGACGATAACATCCGGGGCATGCCTGACCAGAATGGCGGATCAGCTAGGGCAGTGAATATTACAAGCGACCCGGCCAGGTCCGGGTTCTTCGACGGTGTGTTCGCGCGCGGCTCTGTTGCTGGTGGCGGGGCGGTCGCGGACGACGCCGCTTGGCTGCGGTCGATGCTGGCCGCCGAGGCCGGCCTCGCCAGGGCCCTCGAGCGCGGCGGGCTCGCACCGGCCGGAGCGGGCGCGGCGGTGACCGGGGCGGCTAACGCGGGGGGCTTCGGCCCCGCGGAACTCGCGGAGCTCGGCCGGGCGACGGTGCTGACCGGCAACCCGGTGCCAGGGCTGGCCCGGGTGCTCACCAGGCGCGTTACTGACGCCGCGGCCCGGCCGGCCGTGCACCAGGGCGCGACCAGCCAGGACATCATGGACACCGCAGCGATGCTGCTCGCCCGCGATGCGCTGGGCGCGGCCGTCAGTGACCTGACGGCCGCCGCCGACGCCGCCGCGCGGCTGGCGGACACCAACCGCGGCACGCTCATGATCGGCCGGACGCTGCTCCAGCAGGCGGTGCCGACCACCTTCGGCATGGTCGCGGCGGGCTGGCTCGCCGGGCTTGACAGCGCGGTCGAGTGGCTCGCGTTCGTGCGGGACACGCGGCTCGCCGTCCAGTTCGGCGGCGCGGCGGGCACCCTCGCGTCGCTCGGTGACGCGGGCGCGCGGGTGAAGGCCCTCATGGCGGAGGAGCTCGGCCTCGCCGACCCGCCGCTGCCCTGGCACACCGAGCGGCTGCGGGTCATCGATGTCGCCTCGGTGTCGGCCCGGGCCTGTGCGGCGCTGTCCAAGATCGCCCGCGACGTGACCCTGCTGGCGCAGACCGAGGTGGGCGAGGCCGCCGAGGGGGCAGGAGCCGACGCTGGTAGCGCAGGGGCGCCTCGCAGGGGCGGCTCGTCCGCGATGCCGAACAAGAGCAACCCGGTCGCCGCGGTCGCGGTCCTCGGCTGCGCGAAGCAGGCTCCAGGGCTCCTGGCCACCTTGCTCGCGAGCGCCGAGCAGGAGTACCAGCGCGCGGCCGGCGCCTGGCACGCCGAGTGGCAGCCGTACGGTCACCTGCTCACGCTCGTCGTTTCCGCGGCCGCCTGGACGCGTGAACTGCTGGAGAACCTGAACGTCGACAAGGCCAGAATGGCCGCCAACCTGGCGGAGGCCGGCGGCCTGCCCCTGGCCGAGCGCGTCACGGCCTTGCTGCGCGGCTCGCTCGGCGCCCCGGCCGCGCATGACCTCGTGGCGGTCGCCGCGGCCAGGTCCGCGTCGTCCGGCGTCCCGTTCCGTGACGTGCTGCTCGCCACCCCGGAGATCGAGGGCAAGCTGGCCCAGGCGGGAATAACCCCGGCTCAGGTCGAGCGGGCCCTCGACCCGTCCGGCTACCTGGGCGCGTCCGGCGCCTTCATCAGCGCCGCCCTGGCCGCTCACGCGGCAGCGCCCGGTGGATGATCACGTTTCCGTGATCAGGCCGCGCCTGAGCCGCCCCGGCCCCGGACTTGGATAACAGCGAGAAGCGAGAGCGGAGTAGTGACACCGTGAACGATGAACAACGCGCCGAGCAGGGCATGCAGGTCCGCAGGGCCGTCCTCGGGGACGCGCACGTGGACCGGGCAGTCGCCAACACGAGCGAGTTCACCGCGCCGTTCCAGGACTGGATCACCCGGTACGCCTGGGGCGAGATCTGGTCACGCCCCGGCCTGACGCGGCCGGAGCGGTCCATCGTCACGCTCACCGTCCTCGCCGCGCTACAGCACGAGGATGAGCTGCACATGCACGTCAAGGCCGCCTTGCGCAACGGGCTCACCGAGGAGCAGATCCAGGAGGTCCTGCTCCAGGTCGGCCTCTACGCCGGCGTGCCGGTGGCGAACCGCGCGTTCGCCATCGCCGCCCGGGCCATCAGGGAGTACCGGGAACAGGAAGGCTGATAACAGCAAGGAGCGTCGCGAAGCTCACACGGCGGCGCGCGCCGAGCGGCGAGCGGCCCGCGCCGAGCGGCGCGCTTTGTCGGCGGGGGAGCGGGCATCACGAAGCGTGTCGGACGGCGCACCCGTCCCTGGTGCTTCTTGTTCTCATCCCCAGGCGTCCGACCTGCGGCTTTGGGGGCAGAGCACTACGAATTGCGTGTGATGTGATCGTCCGTACCCTAGGCGGGGTGGGGTGCGGCGGCCGATGTATAACTCATAGGTATGGAGTCAGCTCGCGCTCGTCGGGGTGCCGCTGAGCCCTCATTTACCCGCCGGACCCGTCAGCCAGACTGATGCCAGCCGCGTGAGTCGGCAGTCATGCGAAGGAGTTAGACCACTGTGACCGTGTCCGAACAGGGGCTCATCGTCCCGGACTCAGGCAAGCTCGCCTTGCCCGAGTACATGAAGCCGCAGCCGGGCAACCACCCGCCGCTCGACTCCCCGGCGTACAAGTCCACCGGGCTCCGCCACCCGAAGAAGCCGCTCGTCCTCCTCCCGCAGCGGCTCACCGAGGTGACCGGGCCGCTGCTCGGCGACGACCTGATCACCCTGCAGGACGCCGACCTGACGACGCAGCACGCGGGTGAGCCGCAGGGGCAGCGAATCATCGTGTTCGGCCAGGTCCGGGACTCTGGCGGGCGGCCGGTGCCCGACACGCTGGTCGAGATCTGGCAGACGAACGCGGCCGGCCGGTACCGGCACAGCCGCGAGCACCACCCCGCGCCGCTTGACCCGAACTTCGAGGGCGTCGGCCGTGCCATCACCGACCAGGGCGGCCGATACCGGTTCATCACGATCCAGCCGGGCTCCTACCCGTGGGGCAACCACTACAACGCCTGGCGGCCGGCGCACATCCACTTCTCGCTGTTCGGCAAGGCGTTCACCCAGCGGCTCGTCACCCAGATGTACTTTCCGGGCGACCCGCTGCTGTCGTATGACCCGATCTACAACTCGGTCGCCGACGACAAGGCCAAGGAGCGGATGATCGCGGAGTTCTCTATGGAAGACACCCAGCCGGAGTGGGCGCTTGCCTTCCGGTTCGATATCGTCCTGCGCGGCCGTCACCAGTCCATCTTCGAGGAGGCGCACGCATGAGCGAGCTGCTCACCCCGTCGCAGACCGTCGGACCGTACTTCTCGATGCGGCTGCCCTGGCCGGAAGGCCCGTACGTGGTCCCGGCCGGCGCACCCGGCGCGGTCACGATCTACGGCCGTCTCTACGACGGGGCCGGCGCCCCGATCCCCGACGGCCTCATCGAGACCTGGCAGGCCGACCCGGCCGGCCGGTTCGCGCACCCCGACGACCCGCGCGGCCCGGTGCCCGACGGCGACAAGGCGTTCCGCGGCTTCGGCCGCTGCCCGACCGGCCACGACGGCACCTACAAGATCGTGACGCTCAAGCCGGGCGCGCTGCCGTTCGGCGACGGGCGCACCGAGGCCCCGCACATCGACGTGTCCGTCTTCTCGCGCGGCATGCTCGACCGCTCCGTGACCAGGATCTACTTCCCTGACGAGGCCGCCGCGAACGGCGCGGATCCCGTCCTCGAGGCCGTCCCCGCGGACCGCAGGGCGACCCTGGTCGCGGTGCCCGCCGGGGAGAACCTGCTCCGGTTCGACATCTACATGCAGGGCGACAACGAGACGGTGTTCTTCGACCTCTGACCGGGCGCAGCAACGCCCGGCCGCGGGCGGCCCGCTCACGCCAACGGCCCGGACAGCGGAGCCCAACCGCGCCAGCGAGCCGCCCCGGCTGAGATAGCAGCAAGAAGCGCCTCGCGCCTAACCAACACGACCTGGGGGTTCCGCAGTGCCCGCGCAGCAGCTGGTCTCGTCCATTGAGGGGCCGCAAGGGGCCCCTGTGCTCGTGCTCGGCAACCCCATCGGCACCACCCGAGACGTCTGGTCGCATCAGGTCCCTGTCCTATCCCGATATTTCCGGATAGTCCGTTACGAGCCCCGGGGCCACGGCGCCCCTGGCGCGCAGTCCGCGGCCCCGCGGGGCCCGTACACGATCGCCGAGCTCGGCTCCGATGTCCTGGCGACGCTGAACAACTACGGCATCGAGCGGTTCGCCTTCGCCGGCGTCTCCCTGGGCGGCATGACCGGCATCTGGCTGGCCGCCAACGCCCCGGAGCGGGTGACCTCGCTAGCCGTCTGCTGCGCGGCGCTCACGCCCATGCCGGACGCGCAGGCCTGGCACGACCGCGCCGCCCTCGTCCGCAAGGAAGGCATGGCGGCGCTCGCCGGCCTGGTCGTGCCGCGCTGGTTCACCCCGCGCTTCATGGCCAGTCAACCCGGGCAGGTCGAGTCCGTCGTCGCCATGCTCAAGGGCACGAGCCCCGAGGGCTACGCGGGCTGCGGTGAGGCCATCGCCGCCCTCGACCTGCGCCCGCAGCTCGCCAGCGTCAAGGCGCCCACCCTCGTCGTCTCCGGCGCCGAAGACGTCGCCGCGCCCCCCTCGGTCGGCGCCTACACGGCGCGCAACATCGAGGGCGCCCGGCTGACCGTCATCCAGGCCGCCTCCCACTTCGCCCACTACGAGAAGCCGGGCCCGGTCACCAACGCCCTCCTCACCCACTTCCAGGCGTCCCTGACCTAACCCGGGCACGCCTGCCGTCCGCCGGTGAATGCCGGGCGGGCGACGGCACGGTCAGGCGGTCGCGCTCACCGGCTTTCCCGCGCCGACCGAGACATCGCAGATGACCGGCGCGGTCGAGGTCACCGGGGCGGGCCGCACGCCGTGCGCGCGCAGGATGCCCGCGACCGTGCGCGCGATCCACGCGTCACCGGCCGCCGTGGGGTGCAGGCCGCCGCCTGCCCTGGGGAACGCCCATCGCCCGGCGAGCGGGTCCATGACGATGACGTGCGCGTCCGCCGCGGTGCCCGCCGTCACGATGGTGCGGTCGGTCCGGCGCAGCGCGGGCGAGCCGCCGGGCGAGAGGGCGAAGGTGGTGAGCAGCGCGATCTGCGCCCTCGGCGCCGCCGCGTGGATCAGGTTCACGGCCGCGCCGACCCGCCGTCCTTCAAGCCCGGCGGGCACGCCGACGTCGTCGTGCCCCGCCTGCACGACCACCAGCGCCGGGCTCAGGTCGTGCAGCCCCTCCTGGCTCAGCATGCGCGCCATCGGCCCGCGCCCGCTGGCGCTGGCCCTGACGTAGCCCGCCCCGGGGACCCCGTAGACGACGGCGTTCCAGTGCAGCAGCCGGGCGAGTCCGACCGCCCAGGAGAGCTCGGGGTTGCCCGGCCCTGTCCCGGCCGTGTAGGACGCGCCGACGATCGCGATGGTCGGGAGCCGGTGCGCCTCACGCTCGATCCGCCCCTCGCACGCGGCTAGCGGCGTGGCGACCGAGAGCATCGCGGGCCGGCCGCCCGGCCGCGCGAGGGCCGGCGCCGTCCGGTCCTGGCGCGGTTCGAGCAGCACGGAGGAGACGGCGCGCGACGAGGCGGCATCGCGGTAGTGCACGACGACCCACAGCGAGAACAGGAGGCAGCAGGCGATTAGGCCCGCCGTGACCGCCGCTATTCGTCTGCGCCGGCGCCGAGTCACAGCCAAGTGTCGGCGACCGGTGCCGAATGCGCAACAAACGGAAGAAGTCCCCCGGGTGAAGCCGGGGCGAGCCCGGCGCGCGCTTCCCGGCGCAGGTCAGGGATGCTCGCGCTTCCAGAGGTAGACGAGGGTCGTGATCATGGCGACGAAGAGGACGGCCGCGATCAGGTAGTCGGTCATGGCGCGTACCCCTTCGGTGGTTTGCGGTGCGCTTTTACCAGCGAAGCGTACGTCAGCATCGTTTCGGCGTTGTTTCGGCGCTGTTTCGGGCTCGACCACCTGCGTCGGGCACCCGGTTGGCCGCCGTGCCGAAGTTGACCGCGTTGTTATCGGGGTATCAGCCCACCGTGACCACGCCAGGGGAATCGTCGCCCGTGCCGCGCGTCCCGGCCCCGTCGGCGCCGGTACCCTCGACGGCGGCAGCGTCGGCGGGAGCACCGGCGACGGCGGCACGGCATCCCGGTAACGCACAGGAAACCGAGGAGCACGGCCAGAAGCTGCTGGTCATCTACGGCGCGCTCAT
>JAWWPV010000326.1:0-3837 GCA_033854775.1 Trebonia sp. | reverse complement strand
TTGACTGTCTGACTATCTTGGGGGTGACTGCAGCTCCGGGTTCGAGGTGCCGTCAAGCCTGACCGCTCTCGAGGGCGCCCTGGATTTCCTCGACGACCAGGTCGATCGCGGTCTGCGTGGCACGCCGGGCGGGTCCGTGGCAAGTTGCCTGGTGCAGGAGCCGGTAACCCCTTGTTGCAGGAGCCGGTAACACCCGGTGCAGGAGCCGGTAACAGGAGCAGAGGAGCTGAGATCGTGGACGGCGCGACTGTGTCTGTGGCGGTCGTTGCGAGCCGCTCAGAGGCGGAACTGATCGTCGGCTTGCTGCGCAGCCACGGCTTGAGGGCAGCCGTGGCGGCAGACGATGCCGGAGGGCAGGAGCCGCAGCTGCAACTGCAGGGTGTTCGCGTGCTGGTTGCCCGCAGCGATGAAGCCTCGGCCCGTCGGCTACTAGCCGAGGCTGACGACACCCCCTCGTAGGCCGGTCAGCCGGCACGACCTGACGCTGGCCGTGCCGGCCTCCGGGGGGAGTGAGGAAGAATCGGTTACCGACCGGTAGTCCTTGCTGTGTCTTGGCGGGCATGTTAGGTCTGGGATACCTGATGCCGGATGCTGCCGTGCGTGATGGAACCGGGGCCACGGGTGCGTAAGCGGGCCGGTTCAGCGAACCAGCCGCATTCGGCAGCCCGGCACGATCCAGTGGGGGTTGCTGGTGTCCGGACGCCTGCACATGCCGTCGCTCGGCGGGGCAGCCGAGTGGCTCAACTCCGGGCCACCCGGGCCGGCTGAGCTGGGCGGCCACGTCGTCCTGGTGGACTTCTGGACGCTGACGTGCATTAACTGGCTGCGCACGGAACCGTATGTCCGTGCGTGGTGGCAGGCCTACCGAAACGACGGGCTGATCGTGATCGGCGTCCACACGCCGGAGTTCTCGTTCGAGCACGAGATCGACCGCGTGCGGCAGGCGACGAAGGACCGGGGGATCGATTACCCGGTCGCGGTCGACAACGACTACGCGATCTGGACCGCCTTCGACAACCACTACTGGCCCGCGCTGTACTTCGCCGACGCGGAGGGAATTATCCGCGACCACCACTTCGGCGAGGGTCGCTACGAGCAATCGGAGCGCATGATCCAGCGGCTGCTAGGCGTCGAGCGCCAGCTCGTCTCCGCCGTGGGACTCGGCGTGGAAGCGGAGGCCGACTGGGACCACCTGCGCACGCCCGAGACCTATCTCGGCTACGGGCGCAGCGAGCACTTCGCGTCACCGGAGGGCGCCGCATTCGACGAACGCCGCACCTATGAGCTTCCCCAGCGCCTGCACGTCAACCACTGGGCCCTCGCCGGCGATTGGACGGTCGGGCCTGAAAAGGTCGTGCTCAACCACGCCGGCGGGAGCATCGCCTACCGGTTCCACGCGCGCGATGCCCATCTCGTGCTTTCTCCCGGAACGGGAGGGCCGATTCCCTTCCACGTGCGCCTCGACGGCGAGGTTCCGGGTCCCTCCCACGGCGCGGACGTCGACCAGGACGGTAACGGCTTGCTCCGGGACGGGCGGCTGTACCAGCTCGTGCGCGAGTACGACGCGGTCCGCGAGCGGACGCTGGAGATCTCGTTCCTCCAGCCTGGCGCCCAGGCGTACGTGTTCACCTTCGGCTAGACCGCAGCGAACCATCCGAACTGCGCAAGGTCCGCCGGGGACGGCGTACCTTCCCGCCAAGGCGGCCTCACTTCGGGATATTGCGCAGCCTCTGCTGGACGTCGGCTTCGACGCTGGCCAGGTCGACGCCGAGTTGCCGGCCGAGGCCGCTGTGCTGGGTGGACACCCCGATCAATACCTATTAATTTGATCAGGAAGACAGGATAACCGCGTCACGCTAGTACCCGGCGCGCCCGTCCTCGACCAGCCGGCCGCCTGCTGAGCCCCGCCCGAGGGCGGGCCGGCGGCCGAAGAGATGTCAAGGAGCCCCGATGACCCTGGCCGACCAGCAGGTTGCGGCCGTCGCCTGGAATGAGCCTGACGGCCTGATGCCGCGCGGCACGGTGATCGTGATTCCGGGCCGGGGAGAGACGTCCGCGGTCTACGAACGGTTCGGACGGCGGCTGGCCGCGGACGCCTACCGGGTCCGGGCGGTGGCTGATCCTGCGGTGGACGCCGAGCTGGCCCGGGCGCAGCTCTCGGCCTTCCTGGCCGACTCCAGTCTGCCTGCGCCACGGGTGCTGGCCGGTTCGGACACGGGGGCGCTTTTCGCGATCATGATGGCCAGGTCAGTCCCCGGCGCTGCCGTGGACGCACTGGTGCTGGCCGGCCTGCCCGCGACACCGCAGGCGGCCCCGGCCGGCTCATGGGAGGAGGAACTGGACGCCAGGACCTCGTGCCCGGCTCACCGCGCGCGGCTGACCTCCCCGGCCCTGCGCCGGGGTGCGCTCTATGAGGCCGTTCCGGCTGACTGGCTGGAACGCGCGGACCTGGGCGGGCTACAGATGCCCATTCTCGGCCTCCATGGCGGTGATGACCTGATCAGCCCGCTGGGGCAGGTGCGGGACCGGTACGCCGCGGCTCCCCGGGCTGAGCTGGTCAGCATCACCGCCGGCCGGCACGACGTGCTCAACGACCAGACCCACCGGACGGTGGCCGCCACCGTCGTGCTGTTCCTGGAGCGGATCCGGCAGGATGCTGGCGCGCGCCCGATTGCGGTCTGGGAGCAGCTGGGACGATGATGAACCGGCGCGGGGGGCGCCGTAGACCCGGTTGCCCACGACGGAATCTGGGCGAGGCGTGCTTGATACCTGGTCGTACAGCCTCGTGACAGGCAGGATCGTTGACGGCAATAGATACCAGAGAACGAAACTCGAAGGAGAAACATGGCTCTCTCGCTTGGGGATATTGCCCCGGACTTCACCGCCGAGACGACGGAGGGGCCGATCAACTTCCACGAGTGGATCGGTGACTCGTGGGCGGTCCTGTTCTCGCACCCGAAGGACTTCACGCCCGTCTGCACGACCGAGCTCGGCTACATGGCCAAGATCAAGCCTGAGTTCGACCGGCGGAACGTGAAGATCATCGGGCTCTCGGTCGACCCGGCCGGGAAGCATGAGCAGTGGGCGAGCGACATCGAGGAGACTCAGGGGACCGCGCCCAACTATCCCATCATCGGCGACAGCGACTTCAACGTGTCGAAGCTGTACGGGATGCTGCCCGCCAGCACCAGTGGCGACCCGGCGAACCGGACCCCAGCCGACAACCAGACGGTCCGCAACGTGTTCGTCATCGGGCCGGACAAGAAGGTCAAGCTGATCCTCGTCTACCCGATGACGACGGGGCGCAACTTCGACGAGGTGCTCCGGGTGATCGACTCGCTCCAGCTGACGGCCAAGCACCGGGTCGCGACGCCGGTCAACTGGAAGTCGGGCGATGAAGTGATCATCGCGGGCTCCGTGTCCGACGACGAGGCGAAGACGATCTATCCGGAGGGCTGGAAGGCGCCCCGGCCGTATATTCGCATCGTGCCCCAGCCGAGCTGAGCACCAGACGACCGAATCGTATGATCAAGTGTCTCCACTTTGAGTGGGTCAAAGTGCAGCTACATTCCGCAGGATGTAGCAGCAGGCGTCCTTGATTGAAGTGGAATTGGAGGTGCCGGCCCGTTTGGCGTAGGCGGTCGGCAGGTAGCGGATGCGGTGCAGTTGACCAGGAACGCGATGGTGATCGTGGTTGCGCGCGAGAACCGGGGGGCAGCAGCCGCAGGTAGAGCGCGGCACGTGGCGGCGGAAGGCGCGCAGCCCCGGAGTTCAGGTCGGGGATGTGGGTGCCATCCCGCAGACCAGCCAATGGTGCCGTTTCTGCCAGTCTCCTGC